>JAUYAT010000043.1 GCA_030693295.1 bacterium | reverse complement strand
TCCATATATTGTTTTTTTGCTTCTGTGTTCATGGTTTTATTGGGTTAATAAATTAATCCAATATTTTACCATAAATTTCGGTGTCATTTTAGATGATGTATCAAGGAGGCCTTCGGTGTCATTTTAGATGATTTGATGCGGACATCAGCCAAGCCAAAGATATTGAAAACAAAGTTAAAATGATGGACTTTGTTGAGCCGGAAAAAATTGTCGCCGAAGCGATCGGCAACGGCTGCAAATCAATCTCCTACACTTACATAGAACCGACAATTTTTACCGAATACGCTTTGGATATTATGAAATTGGCCCGAGAAAACGGCTTAAAAAATGTCTGGGTTTCAAACGGCTTTATGTCTAACCAATGCCTTGACGCCATAATCCCCTATTTAGACGCGATTAATGTTGACTTGAAATCCATGGATAATGAATTTTATAAAAATAACTGCGACAGCCGCCTTAAGCCGGTGCTTGATAATTTAAAAATAATCAAACAAGCCGGCGTTCATCTGGAAATTACCACTTTAATCATTCCCACTTTATCCGATGACGAGGAAATGCTGAAAAGAGCCGCTGAATTTATCGCCTCCGAATTAGACGCTGATACGCCATGGCATCTCTCAAAATTTTCATCGGCCATTTCTTGGAAACTGAAAGATTATGCTGACACAAGCGACGGCATAATTTACCGCGCTTATGAAATCGGCAAAGACGCTGGCTTAAAATACATTTATGTCGGCAATATGCCGGGCGATCAGAAAGAAAACACTTACTGCCCCAAATGCAGGGAGCTGGTTATCGGAAGATTAAATTACCATATTGAAAGATACGACAGCGGCGGCCGATGCCCCAACTGCGACAAAAGTTTGGATATTGTTGATTAACTCTTGACATAATTTTAAAGCTGCTATATATTAAAATTAGCACTCTAACAAGGAGAGTGCTAACAACTGATTAACTAAAAAATATGTTAGACAAATTTACAAATAAATCCCAGGAAGCGATTATCAACGCGCAAATTACAGCCCAGGACTGCGGCCAGCAGCACATAGAGGGCTTGCACGTGCTCGCCGCCCTGCTTCAGCAAGGCGAAAGCTTGATTAAGCCGATCTTGGAGAAGATGAAAATAGATCCGGAATTTATAGAAATGCAGGTGTTTGACAAAATTGACAAGCTTCCAAAAGTAAGCACGACTTCAACCATCGGCACGGTCCAGGGCACGGCTGAAGTGGCGATGGTTTTGGAGCGGGCAAAAAAAGAGGCGGATAAAATGGGCGACGAGTATATTTCCACCGAGCATTTGCTTTTGGCTTTAATCGGCGTGAAATCAAAGGCGCAGGAAATTTTAATATCCGCCGGCGTTGAATACGACGGGGTATTGAAAATATTGGCGCAATTGCGCGGCTCGCAAAAAATAGACAGCCCCGAGCCGGAATCAAAATACCAGGCGCTTGAAAAATACGCCCTTAATTTAACCGAGCTGGCGCGCGCCGAAAAACTTGATCCGGTAATCGGACGGGATAATGAAATCAGGCGGATTATGCAGGTGCTTTCGCGGCGCACGAAAAACAATCCGGTTTTAATAGGCGAAGCCGGCACCGGCAAGACCGCCATTGTTGAAGGATTGGCGCAAAGAATAGTAAGCGGCGATGTGCCGGAAACTTTAAAAAACAAAGAATTGATCAGTCTTGACCTGGGCGCTCTTGTCGCCGGCTCAAAATTCAGAGGCGAATTTGAAGACCGCCTTAAAGCGGTGATACGGGAAATAAAAGCCCAAGGCGGCAAAATAATCCTTTTTATTGACGAATTGCATACTTTAGTCGGCGCCGGCGCGGGCGAAGGATCGGTAGACGCCTCAAATATGCTTAAGCCGGCGTTAGCCAGAGGCGAACTAAGGGCCGTAGGCGCCACAACCACGAAAGAATACCAAAAATACATTGAGCGCGACGCCGCGCTGGAAAGGCGCTTCCAGCCGATTTATGTCGCCGAACCGAACATTGAAGACACTATCGCGATACTGCGCGGCATTAAGGAAAAATACGAGGTCCATCACGGCGTCCGGATTACCGACGACGCTTTGATTGCCGCGGCCAAATTTTCGGCGCGCTATATCACCGACAGGTTTCTGCCTGACAAAGCGGTTGACTTGATTGACGAAGCGACCTCGGCTTTGCGCATGGAAATTGACTCTATGCCCGAAGAATTGGATGAATTAAAAAGGGAGATTAAGCGCTTGGAAATTGAAAAAGCCGGTATGACGAAAGATGGTCAAACCAACAGCAAGTTAAAAACAATCAATAAGCAATTGGCCCAGCTGAAAGAAAAGGCAAACCAGCTTGAACTGCATTGGAATAACGAGAAAAACGCGATTTCAAAAATAAGAGATTCAAAAAAGCGGATTGACGAATTAAAAGCCAAAGCGGAAATTATAGAGCGCAAAGGCGACGACTTAACCCAAGTGGCGGAAATACGCTACGCCAAGATTCCCGAGCTGGAAAAGGAAGTTAAAAAATACGAGGCCGAACTGGTTAATGTCCAGAAAAGCGGCCAAAGAATTTTAAAGGAAGAAGTTGACGAAGAAGATATCGCCAAAGTCGTCGCGCGCTGGACCGGCATTCCGGTTTCCAAGATGCTTGAATCGGAAATTAAAAAATTGGCTAAAACCGAAGACGAGCTTAAAAAACGGGTTGTGGGCCAGGACGAAGCCATCAAGTCGGTTGCCAACGCCATCCGCCGCTCCCGCGCCGGAATCAGCGAAGAAAAAAAGCCGATCGGCTCGTTCCTTTTTGTCGGCCCGACCGGAGTCGGCAAAACCGAATTGGCGAAAACTCTGGCTGAATTTATGTTTAACGACGAAGCGGCTTTAATCCGGCTGGATATGAGCGAATTTATGGAAAAGCACAGCGTGGCGAAAATTATCGGCTCGCCCCCGGGCTATGTCGGCTATGACGAGGGCGGACAATTAACGGAAAAAGTAAGGCGCAGGCCGTACAGCGTCATCTTGTTTGACGAAATTGAAAAAGCCCATCCGGAAATGTTTAACATACTCCTGCAGATCTTGGACGACGGCCGGCTTACGGACGCCAAAGGACGCGCGGTTAATTTTAAAAATACCATTATTATCATGACTTCCAATTTGGGCAACGATGTAATCAAGCAGTATTCAATCGGCTTTTCCGACGGCAGCGATGAAAAAGAAGCGGTTAAAATGCGAAACAACGAAATGAAAGAAAAAATTGACAAGGTCCTAAAAGAGCATTTTAAATTGGAATTTCTTAACAGAATTGATGAAATAGTAATATTCAAAACATTAAGCAAGGAAGTTTTGGCGAGCATTGTTGATTTGGAACTGGACAAAGTGCAAAAAAGATTAAAGAATAAAAATATTACCGTCAACATCGGCAATAAAGTTAAAAAGATGCTTGCCGAAAAGGGCTTTGACACGACTTTCGGCGCTCGGCCATTGAAAAGAATTATTCAAAATATGATTCTTGACGAGCTGGCTTTGGAAATTATTGAAGGCAAAATAAAAGAAGGCGACAAAGTTACTATTGATCTGGAAATCAGAGATAAAATAATGATGACGGTGAAATAAAGAGTTCCGAACTCCACTTGGAGTTCGGAACTCTTTACTTTAAACTTGTATTTTATTTTACCCGAGTTATCCTTATCCCCTCTTTCGTGTCCTCAACCGCGTATCCCCTGCTCTCAATTTCTTTTCGCAGTTTATCGGCTTCTATCCAATTTTTTTCTTTCCTCGCATTTTCTCTGGCTTCCACCAGCTGTTTTATTTCATTCGGCAATGCCGATGTTTTTATTGCCGATTCTATATTCAACCCCAGGACTTTGTCAAAATCTAAAATTGCGGCGAATTTCTCTTCATCCGATAAGTCCGATTTTAACAACTCCTGCGCGACCGCCAAGGCCCGCGGCATATTCAAATCACCATTTATCGCTTCTAAAAATTTATTTTTAAATTTTTTTATTACAGCTAATGACCTCACCCCGGCCCTCTCCTTGCGAAGGAGAGGGAGCGCTAATTCACGCGTTTGATTATACAAATGTTCCAATCCCCTTTCCGCGTTTTTCATCGCCTCTTCGCTGTATTCCATGGGCTTTCTGTAATGCGTCTGCAAAGCTGCGAAACGATACGCCAATGGATTAATCCCTTTTTTAATTAAAGCATTTTCCAAAGTTAAAAAATTTTCCTCGCTCTTCGCCATTTTTTTGCCGCCGGCGATGTTTAAAAATGCGCCATGGAGCCAATAATTAACCCACGGGCTTTTGCCTGTCGCGGCCTCGGTCTGCGCTATTTCATTGGTATGATGCACATTAATATGGTCAACTCCGCCGCAATGGATGTCAAAATGCTCGCCCAGATATTTCATGCTCATGGCCGAGCATTCAATATGCCAGCCGGGAAAGCCGGCGCCCCACGGCGAGTCCCATTCCATCTGCCGCTTCACGCCTTTTGGCGTAAACTTCCAAAGCGCGAAATCGGTCAGATTTTTCTTTTCCGGATTTATTTCAACCCGCGCCCCTTCGCGCAATGTTTCCAAATCCAAATGCGACAGCTTGGCGTAATCCTTGAATTTTGAAGTATCGTAATACACGCCGTCGCTTGTTTCATAAGTATACCCCTTTTCTTCCAATTTTTTTATCAAATCAATCTGCTCTTGAATATGATCAGTCGCTTTGCACCAGATATCCGGCTCAATAATATTGAGCTTTTTAATATCCTCTTTAAACGCCTTGGCGTAAAATTCCGCGATTTCCCAAGCCGACTTGCCTTCGCGCCTGGCGCCTTTTTCCAGCTTGTCCTCGCCCATGTCCCTGTCCCCTGTCAAATGCCCGACATCAGTAATATTCATCACATGTTTGACTTCATAGCCGTTGTAAAGCAAGACCCGCTTTAAAACGTCTTCAAAAATATACGACCGCAGATTGCCGAGATGCGCGTAATTATAAACAGTAGGCCCGCAAGTATAAAGCCCGACAGCGCTCCCTCTCCTTCGCAAGGAGAGGGCTGGGGTGAGGTCTTGTGGTGAAGTCGCAATCGGCTTGAATTCCTCTTTCGCGCGGGTTAATGTATTGTATAAAAATAATTTATCCATACAATTATTTTAGCTGAATTTTATTAAATTATCAATAAAATTCTTTCCGATGATTTTTAAATCCGTTGATGTCGCTTCGTTGATTTTCAAAATCGCATAATTATTTAATCCAATCCTTCATAGCCATCGCTTTGCCGCGCGCCGCCTGCATTTCGGCATAATCCAAATACATATTCCCGATGCGATTCAAATGTTCCAGTTCTTTTTTGTCCAAGTAATTTTTGGCAATCACAATATCGCTCGGCATAATTTTCCCTTGCGGGGAACGCCGCCAAGAAGTCAGTCCCATTTTTTCTTTCTCACTGCTCGCGCGCTCCGTGATAATTTCCGCCGCGGTTCTGCCGGTTATGGCAAAATGCAGTTTGTTTTGCACGGTGGCGAAAAATTCTTTGCTCTCGAACGCTTTTGGCGAATAATCAATCGCAGTCGCGTAAATATCGGTGATTTTTTGATAAATCATCCGCTCGCTGGTGCGAATATCCTTGATCTCTTCGTAAAGCTCGTCAAAGTATCTGGCGCTGAAACGAGAGCCGTATTTCATCCGATTGACATCCAAGGCATAACCCTTGTGAATATAATTTTTCAAAATTCCGGTCGCCCACTGGCGAAACTGCGTACCTCGTTCGGAATTTACGCGATAACCGACGGCGATAATAGCTTCCAGAGAATAAAATTGTGTCTGATATTCTTTTTTGTCCTCGGCAGTATGTGCAAATTTTGCACATACTGAATTTTCCTCTAATTCCTTTTCAGTAAAAATGTTTTTAAGATGTTTTGTTATTACGCTTCTGTCAACATCAAAAAGCTCCGCCATTTTTTTCTGTGTCAGCCAGATGTTTTCTTCCGCAAATAAAACTTCAATATTCACCGAGCCGTCCGGCGATTGATAAAACGCTATTTGATTGTCCGGTATTTTTTTCTTGGGCATATTTTAAAAAATTAAATTTGGATATTTTTCTAATTCTTTCTATTCCTTTCTTTTTGAGCTATTCGGAATTTCCGAATAACTGAATTCTTCCGCTTAAGAAATAAAAATTAAAAATTCCGCCGCGCTATTTCTGATGATTAATTTTTTTTTCATATTGATTTTTTATTAAATTTAAAATTTATTGATGTTGCTTCGTTGATTTTCAAAATCGCAAATTAACCGACTTTTTAACTGCTTCATATATGCTTCGCCGCAGTCTTCTTCCATCCGACTCAAAACCATTTGAATTGATTTATACGGACTGGCAGGCAAAGATGAAACATATTTATATTTTTTATACGCCGGTTTCCATAAATCAGCTAACAAATTATTCAAACCTATAAATAAACTAAGCAAAACAAAATCAGCTTGCTTGGGTGTTAATCGATCGCCAAATTTCTCATTGGGACAGCGAATATGAACGGTAAGCGGTCCAAGTTCATTTTTCAGCATACGCGCCGCCGCGTGCCTGATATTGCCATTCTGATGCTGAAGCAGATGAAAGAGCCAGGGAAATAAAAAGTCCGGCTGGCTTTCCTTGCTATGCAAAAAATATAAAACCGACACGGCTATAACAAAATTTTCCTGCCGCCAATCTTCCTTAATATTTACATACTCATCAGGAGCATTTTTTATTATTGACGCAATCTCTTCGTATTGGCCGCTGCGCGAGCTATACAAAAGCTTTCTCACCTCTCTTGCCGCTTTGCGGCTATCGTCTTTATTTCCGGTTAAAATAATATTGAAAAGTTCAATAAATGTTTTCATAAATATTTATTTCCCAAACATTGTTAGCGCTTAAATGGCCTTTTTTTTATTTTCCCTCTATTTTTTACACTTTTAATCACGCTTAGCGCCAGTTCGTCGGAATTCCCGACATACTGAATCGCGGTCCAATTCTCTTTCTTGGAATATATGATTGACATGCTCGGTTATTGTTGATCGTCCTTTGTTGTATAGTTTAGCAATAAGATCTTGAGTCAGCCACACATTATCACCATCAAATCGGACATCGATTTTGATATTTCCATTCTGGTCTTTGTATATAACAATTTGCGAGTTTTTATTTTCTTTTGCCATAAATGTTTATTTTATCAAATTATTTTTAAACTGCTTTCGCGCCTCTCTTGCCGCCCTGCGGCTGTTTTTCATCGCTCAAATCTAATTGTCCGGTAAATTTTTCATTAAAGCCGTTAATAAATGAATAGCCCAGCTGATCTTGAAAAATCTTAATCGCCGGCTGTTCCACTAAATTGTCTTCTGTATAATCGTTCATATTTTATATAATGTGTATAACTATAAAAAGTAAAATTTTATTTTGCTAATATTAAATAATTTTTAATCTATTGACATTGATGGCAACTTAATGTAAATTATGATATAATATAAATAGCTCATCCACCAAGCTGTGGAAGGAGTAACGATTCCGTCTCTCACAAGGAGGCGGTTTTAGTTTGCTTAATATACTTATTATATTCATTGATAACATTTCGTCTTGTGTGCGCCTTTGTTATAGGATATGCCGTCCAAGGTAAAATATAATTTCTGCGCTTTGCCAATACTACCAAATACTCCCAGTCGCCATAGCACAAACAAATTCTTGTTTCTTTTTTTCTAAATCGCTTACATCCGCCTCCGGATTATCTTTTTTCTTTTCCAAAATTTGATCAACAACCTTTTGTAATTTACCTAAACATCTTGTCAAAATCATCAGTCCAATATTTTTTATAGGTATCTTCCGCTTCCGGCTCTTCATCGTGATAATAAAAAAGTTCAAAAGAATCAATTTTCTTTTCTTTGATTTTTGTATAATCAGATATAAAATCCTCAAAGCCTCTTATCTTTTCAATCGGATTTTTTACATGCTCTACTCCTTTGGGATCTATAAACTTAATATAATATTTACCGTCTTTCTTCAACCAAAAAATAAAATCGGGGTTAAATGTTCTGTATCCACCGGCATCCTCGCAAAAATATGGTATGTTTATCGTATCAGTCGCTTCGTCTAATTTAGAAAAATACCACCAATCATATTTCTCTAACTTGTTATTGTTTTTTTCTAAATATTCAATTAAATCTTTAATAAAATCAATTTCACTTTCAACTTTTATTATATGTTGAAAATGTTTTGTATTTTTTCTATGCAAGATTGGCGCATAATAATGTTCTTTTAATAAGCTAAAGTCCACTCTATTACCTATTACTTCAAACCCTGAGTTCCCTTTGTTTGCATCTTTAACCAATTCTTTATATCTTTTTTTATCAATTTTTCCCTATAGATAATTTTGGATTGTTTGCTGATATGCTTTGACTGGAGAATTTTGTCGCCCAAAATTACAATTCCAAATCCGTCCAATTTTTAAATTTGTCTTTTTTAAATTCTTTACTGTTCTCCGTAAAATAAACCCATCTTCCGTTGTAGTTTACTTGGTCAGTGTTAGCAACGATTCCACCAAATAAGTTTTTACCTTTTTTGTTTTCACCCTTAATATATTTTTGTAGCCCATCAGATTTTAAACCAAAATCTGCTAAATGGGTACTATGTGGATCAAGTAAACCAATCTTTCCGTCTTTAAATTTAACGATAAAATCAACATAAAATGGCGTTTTATTATTGTCATACGGTATAGCAAAAAATGTTGCATCTCTGTCTCCATTTTTAAACCACCACTCAACCTTTTCCGAATTATCCAAAAAATCTATAAATGTTTTTTCTGATTTCCATCGCCTATCAGAATAAAATGGCTTCATCGCTGCTCGTTTTTTGTCCTCTTCAATATAATCACTTCCAAAAGACAATATTTCAGGAACATTCCAGTTGTCCAATAAAGAAAGCTCACTCTCCTTTTTTACTATTTCATTCTGATATTCAATCTTTGTTTTGTCTAATACATTAACAAAGTGCTGCAAATTTTTTTCGTCCAAGGTTATTTGCACAATTTCTTCCCATTTTTCAGAATAATCCATCTTTAATTCTTTCTCAAAGAATTTATAAATAGCTTCCTTTGCTCTATTTACAGATCGATCCTCTGGATAAAATTGAGGTTGCAAACTATTTCTCACAAAATAATCAAATAATTTCTGTAAATCAAAACTACTGACTGTGATCGCTTTATCGCCAAATATTTTTGCACCTGCTAAAATGTCTATATCCGTTGCTCTATAATCTGAAATAATTTTAATATCAATTTTTTTTACTTTTATATCTAATTTGCCCTTCAGTCCATGTTCTTTTGCAATCGATAAAAACATCTCAATAAAAAGCGGGGACAACCTAGTTTTTTCACGATGCCTTTTTGAATAACAGGAAAGCAAATTTATATCTTTATAATCTGTTTGCCTCCTGCTCGTTAGAAATGACACATATCCCAGAGCAACATCTTTATCAATTACAATATCGTTTATGTTTGTGTAGATATAGGCATAATTTAAAATTTCTTCGTTGTAATACTTACCTCGGTCTGGCTCAGGCATTCTCATAATTCTTCCCACGGTTTGAATAGAAAAAATCGGACTATGCCATTCCCTAAATAAAGCCATTACCTGCGCGCGGGGGCAATCCCAACCTAAAGCAATTGCTTGTTTAAAAAGCAGAACTTCCACCCCGCTATCATTTCTTTCTACATCTTCTTTGTTTACATGCTCACCCGAAAGCCAAATGGCTAGTTTATTATTTCCTTTTTCTGTTGAAATATTAAACTTGTCTTTCAAAATTTTGATTACTTTATCTTTTAACTCATCTTCTCTTTGACCCTTTCTGTCTGGTAATTGAATTAACACTAGCGGATTTACCTCAGCACCTTCTTTCTGATAACTCTTTATTAATTCTTTTCTTTTATTTAGGGCCTCTTTGATTACTGTTTCCTCGCTATCTTTTTCCAGTTTTTTTTCTCCTAATTCTGTCTTTATTTTTCCTTCTTTAAAAACATTGACAAAATTTGGATTTAAAATCAACGACTTCTTGATCATCGCTTCCTTTTTCACTTCTTCCGTTTGCACACTCACTTCATAATCTCCTGCCAAAATAGGAGTTGCTGATACTTCAATTGTTAAACTCGGCTCTATATCTTTGCGTAGTTGGAGTGCGGCAGACTTCTCCTTTTTATCCATCTGTCCCGCAGAATAATGAACCTCATCAATAATTAAAATAATTTTTCTACTCTCTTCGCGCGTTCTTTCCAAAACTTTTGATAGATAAAATTCCTGTTCATTTTCTTTAACAATTGTATTCGTTCCTTTTTTATTTACGCTGGACCAATTGAAAAACAATATTTCATTTTCATCAATTTTTCTATCGCTCAAATCTTCAAAATATGAACATTCTAAAGCCCGGCTTTTTTCATAGTAATTATCTAACTTTTCTTTGCTCTGAATATGGAGCTTTTTTGGTGCTGTCCAAATAAAACTTAGCGATTGTTTGATTTCCTTATCATCAACCAATTGCTTTAGGAATTCCGCCATCATTATTGTTTTGCCCGAGCCGGTCGGCGCTTTGAATACTAATTTTTTACCATCAGCTATATTCAAAAGCTTCTTGGCTTTATCCAACAAATCGTCTATTGCGTCTTCTTGATATGTTTTTAATTGCATATTTATTTTTCTAACAATTTTTTATCTTGAGGATTCTTTAGATAGTTTTTTCCGGAAACAATTGATTTTCTCAATCTTTTTTCCAATTTTTTTCTGGCGCCACCGGCAATATCGCCACCGGTTATAGCGTCGCTTTTTAATTTCGGCATACCTTGCGAATTTTCGGTCTTGTGAATTTCAGTAGTAGCCCGCTCGCCCAACATTGTAAAAATTAACTCCAAGTCGTCCATGTGGTCGCGTAAATTTTGCCGCTCCAATCCTTTATGTTTTTTATACTCGCTTGGCGTAATGCCAAAAGTCGCTTTAGAAATTTCCGCGGTTAAAATTTCGTAATCCCTTTGTTCTTGCGCTCCGCGTTTTTGCCATTCATCGGTCAATTCCTCGCGAATAGCGATACCTCGCATTCGTTTTTCAATCCAATCCTCTGAATATCCTTTTAGCTTGTAAAGCATTCTCGTCCGCTTTATCGCCAATTCAGGATTTTCTATTTCTTGCACTCGTTCATAACCAACTCGAGCCAGCCAGCGCTTGAGCGGCTCGGCTTTAGGCGATGGAATTGATTGAATAATGCGAAAAATACCTTCGGTATTGGCGCAATTCATTTTTTGTTTGCCGCCTTCCGTAGGCACTTCAAGGGTACGGACAATTTGTCCATACCCTTTGGATAATTCTGTATCCCTAGCCCGCATTTTATTGATATAACCTTTAACATTAACGCTATCAATTAACGCCAAAACTATATCTTCCACGACAAACCACCATTCATCTTGATAAATGGTTTTTCTGATTTTTTTGCCTTTAAACAAGGCGATTTTTGTTGTTTCCATAGATTTTTTATTTAAAAATCCTCCTATAAACTTTCAGAATCGCTTCTGGAATGGGTGATAATTTAACCTTTTGTTTAATGTCCTCAAATTCCTCATCAAAAGAATCATCGCCAAGCGAAAAAATATAAACGCTGAACTTGCTTTTTCCGCCCGAGGCGGATCCGCCTTTGGCGGAAATATCTTTAATCGCTTTTTTGAAATCTTCAATCACTAACTGATCAAAAATTATTCCAGCATAATGGTCGTGATTTTTGAAAATTTTAAAAGCTTCATTATCTAATACCGATTCAAATGTTCCTTCTTTAACACAAAGCATTTCCACCGCTTCCCTCGTCAGTTTAATTTTATTCTTATCAGTCGCTTCTTTATAATCAACAAAATCGGTTTTAAAATATTTTAAATTTCCTCCAAGCCCTTCAATTTTTTCACCTTTCAAATTTTTATATCCTTCAATCACTTTTTCAATGCGAGGATAACAAACTCGCCTGCAAATTCCGTGCTCTTGAATTTCATTTTCTTTTACTCCTTTTTCTCGTAATTCTTTTTCAAAACCATTTAATTCGTTATTCGTGCATAAAATAAATCTACGATTTCCGCCGTCTTCCTTATTTAATTCCAAAGCCGCATGCCCTGTAGTGCCAGAACCAGCCATAAAATCAAGGATGGTGGCAGATTTATTATTAACACTATTTAAAAAATGACAAATTAGATTAAGAGGTTTTGGATAATCAAAAACTTTCGCATTAAAAATTTCTTTAACTTCTAAACTTCCCATTTCAGTTCGGCCTATATCTGCACCAATAATACTGAACGGCAGCTTTCCGACTTCACTTTCCGCATAAACTTTTTTATGAAGTTTCCACTCACCAGCAACTTTTTTTACTATCAAATTATCACGTCCATTTTTCATTGTATCCCTACTCCAAGTCCAACGGCCTAAAACTCCACGGGTATGATATGGAATTATTTTTACAAAACTTTTATTATTTTTATATTCGTCATCTACCAAAATTTGCTTTGTTTTTGGATTGTAATAAACTGGAAAATGCAAAGACGGCACATCTTCTTTTTTCCCTCCAATACCCCTTTTCCATAATCGCTCAGAATAATAGCTTCCCTTTTCATCTTGTTCTGAATAACGATTTTCTAATTCTGCCTCTGTTCGTTCTAAAATAAACTTTACATTATTTATACTTCTTGCATAACATAAACAATATGAGTGCTGTATTGAAACATTTTTTGAACTCTGAGTCCCCGCTGGAGCAGAATTAACAATAAAATTAACAATGAAATTTTTCTCGCCAAAAACATCATCGGACAGAAGCTTCAATTGAGCTATTTCGTTATCGTCTATTGAAATAAAAATAACCCCAGTGTTTTTTAGAAGTTTTTGTGCTAATTTCAAACGCTTTCCCATAAACGAAAGCCATTTTGAATGACGATATGAATCTTCCCTGTCAACAAAACTATCATTATATTTAAAATCTTTATTCCCCGTATTATATGGCGGATCAATATATATAACATCAATTTTCCCTTTATGGGTATAATTCAAAACTGAAAGAGCGTGATAATTGTCGCCTTCAATAAGTAAGTTTATCGGCTTATTTTTATCCGTGATTATTTCTTTATTTTTGACTTCTTTTAGCACCGGCAGTTTTTCTTTGCACATTTCAACAACATCTTCCGGTTTTTCTTCCCAGACTAAACCGTATTTTTTCTTTTTCTTCAATTCCTTTTTCAGCCGTTCAATTTCGGCAAGGAGTTTTTCTTTTGTTTGATTATTTTCCATAATATTTTTAAATTAAATTTTTATCTTTAAAACTGAAAAAATTATTTTGGGTAATAATAACATGATCAATGACTTCAATCCCTAGTATTTTGCCAGCATCTACCATTCTTTTGGTTAAATCCAAATCATCTTCTGACGGCTCGCTATCGCCAGAGGGATGATTATGCGCCAATATCATACTTGACGCTAAACAATCAATCGCCGGTTTGAACACCTCGCGCGGATGCACTAAATTCGCATTCAAAGTTCCGATAGAAATTGTTTCTTTGTGAACTAACTGATTTCGCGCGTTCAAATACAAAACCACAAAATGCTCTTTTTTGGCTGTTCGTAATTCCTGCAATTGCGCCACCGCGTCTTTTGCGGAATTAATCATCGGCAAATTATTATCCTCAACATCCAAAGCCCGTTTTGTCAGTTCAAAAGCCGCCAAAAGCAAACATGCTTTTCCATTGCCTATTCCTTTTATTTTTGACAACTCCTGAAAATCAAGCGATAGAAGTTTTTTCTTGGGAAACTTGCTCAATATTTCTTCCGACATCTTTAAAACATTTTTTCCTTCAATTCCGGTTCTGAGCAAGATAGCCATCAACTCTCCATCTCGTAGATTTTCAACACCCTTTTCAATCAACTTTTCCCGCGGCTGTTCATGACGGGCTAAATTTTTAAGTAAACTCATATCCTCCTTATTAAATATATGTTTAATCTAACTTTAATTTACCATTTTCCCCCAAAATAATCAACCAAAAATAAAATACTGATTTTAATCAGTATTTTAACCTATATTTAGCCCCGGCAGAGTCTCCCCGCAAGGAATTCTGCGGCCGTGGCAAGCGCTATTACGCGAACAAATCAGTGCTTAAATACTTTTCTCCCCTGTCCGGAAAAATCGTTACTATTACGCCGGAATCTATTTTCTTGGCGATTTCCAAAGACGCGAGCATGGCCGCGCCGCTGGACATGCCGGCGAATATCCCCTCTTCCTTTACAATCCGGCGCGCCATCGCGAACGCCTCTTCGGTTTCAATCTTTATGATTTCATCAATTTTATTTCTATCGTAAATCGCCGGCACCAGCGCCTCTCCCATATTTTTCAATCCCTGGATATAATGGCCTTTTATCGGCTCGGCGCTTACGATTTTAACCCTGGGATTGTATTTTTTCAAATAAGCGGCCACGCCCATCAATGTTCCCGAGGTGCCGATGGCGGACACGAAATAATCAATATCGCCGTTGGTCTGCTTCCAAATCTCCTGCGCCGTGCCTTCATAATGGGCGATTTTATTGTATTTGTTGGAAAACTGGTCCGGCCTGAAATATTTATCCGGATATTTTTCCGCCAATTCTTTGCATTTCATTATCGCTCCGTCAGTGCCGAGCTTGCCGTCCGTTAAAGTCGCTTTGGCGCCGAACGCCTGTATCATTTTTCTGCGCTCAATGGAAACGGCTTCGCTCATCACGATTTCAACCTTGTATCCCCTTACCGCTCCGATCATCGCCAGGGCGATGCCGGTGTTGCCGCTGGTCGCCTCTATAATGGTTTTTGCTTTGGTTAATTCGCCTGTCGCCTCGGCCTGCTCAACCATTTTCAAAGCGATCCGGTCTTTAATGCTGCCTCCGGGATTTACGCCTTCTATTTTGGCGTAAATTTTTACTTTATCATTTCCGTTCAGCTTATTGATTTTCACCAGCGGCGTATTGCCGATGGTTTGAAGTATGTCTTGATATATCATATTTATATTTTACTAAAAATACATAAAAAGTCAATTAAAAAAGCGGGGGGATTAATCTCCCCGCCTTTATCAATTAACCAACAATTAATTCACCGCCACCACTACGCCCTGGGTCGGATCGCCTTGGACATCGGCTTCTATTTTTGATTTCCTGCCCTTGGCTTTCAATTCCCTGAAATAAACCTGAAAAGTTCCGGCGGATACGTCTTTGCTTGCGTCAACGTAAACATCAAAAACCGCTTCTTCTCCGGCATTGATTTTATAATTTCTAAAACTCACTTTATTCGCTCCGGCCACCGGCTTGGATAAACTGCCGACCGTTTTTCCGCTCGCTCTCTCGTAAATTTTTAAATTCTTATAGCCCAAACTGTATGAAAATCCATCGTTTGAAGTTGAAATGATTAGACTTTGCAATGTTAAATCTTCGTCGCCCGAATTCTTAACCTTAAAGCTGGCAACAAGATTGTGGCTTTCGCCGGGCAAAATACTGCCTCCGGCCACCGCGCTTATTTCCGCCTCGGCCGCGCCGACAACGCTTCTGTAGCTGTCCGTACCCAATCCGGAAACAACGGCGGGGATATTGGATTTATATCCGGTTGCCGTTAAATTCACGATTTTTAACCGAGTTTCGCTTACCTTTAAATCCCTTTCCGTGTCAGCGTAAATTTTTATTTCCGCGCGGCTCCCCGCTTTTATTTTATAATTAAAGCCGTCAAAAGTGTAACTGCCGCTAAACGGCTTTTCTATGGTGTTCTTGCTTTTTCTGCCGTTGATATAAGCATTCACATTGCTAAAACCGTTGTCATAAGAAATAACGCCGGAAGTATCTCCCCTGCTTAAAGTAATGCTGTCTATAACCGCGTCATCCCCGCTCGCGACTTCAACGATAAAGCTGGCGATTTTTACTTTCTCTTGGCCCTTGGTATAGCTTGCTTCGCCTATGTCTTCGTTAGGATAAATATAAACATTGGTTCTGCTCACGGCCAATTTCGCGCCCCTGACGCTCACATAATCGGAATAATACAATCCGTTCTCGCTTCTATAATTTATTTTGTCCAAAACGATTGTGTAATAGTCCCCTTCTCTTACTTCTTCAGGCATATCAGTAATTAAAGTTATCGTGAGAACTTCCTTGGCGTTTAGCTTTTGATTATTCATATCGGCGCTTGCCAAGCCCGCGATGAATTTTGAGTCGTTGAATGAATCAAAAACTTCTCCTGTTTCATAATTAACAAGATAAATCGGCGCGCTTAAATTAGGGGCGCCAATGTTTTTTTCCAATCTGAAATCAATATTTTCCAAAATTATCTTTTGATTATTGTTTCTAATCTCAAAAGCTCCGATAATGGTTCCCGCTTGCTCGGCGAAAACTTTTTTGCCCGCTTTTAAATCCTTGGCGATAACTCCTAAATATTTTCTTGTTATTTTGAGCGTCTCGTCTAAATTAACAATATTTTCATTTATAGTATAACCGTATTCCGCGCCAACCGCTTTAATCGCGTCAAGCTGAAGATTGATGGTCTTCCCTTCTCCGCCCGCGATATCTGCCGTGACAGTAAAAATTTTTTTGGAATTCTTGCCGATTTTATAATCATTAATTTTGAAAGTTGCCATATTATCTTTATTCATTTCGCCGACTTGGGCGATAATTTGGTTTCGCTCGTCCTTAATCTTGAAATTGGCCAAATCAGAACGCGATGCCGAGCCCTTATTTTTAAAAGAAAGCTCTTTGATTATCACATCTTCTTTGTTTGAAGTTTCGTAAATCGCGAACTTGCCGATAATTTCATCCGTGCTTCCGATAACCGCTTCCGGATTATCGGTTAAATTTTCCTCCGCCTTAACGCGCCCGAAAACATCGCTGGCGTAAACTAATTTGAAAATATTCGCCTCCAAGGGAAAGCTCCCGTTCACCCCTGTATTGGCTTTTATGTCCGAGAGCTCGTTAATTGTGATTTGCAAAGTATGGTTTTGGCAATTCGCGCAATCGGCCAAATTTACAAAAACTTTAATCCGCCTTTCCTGGCCCGGGTATATTGTAAGAGGGCTGTCCCCGAAATTGAAAACCGCTTTTCTCTGATCAGTTAAAGAATAATGCGGTACTAAAACCGCGCCGTCTCCGTCCGCCAGATAAACCTTGTTCAATATGACGCTGTTAAAAATGCCTTTCAATTTAAAAGCAATGCTGTAAATTTCTATGATTTTATCTCCGGATTTAAAATTAAAAACCGCTATCAAGTTATCTTTGGTATTGACCGGGATATTAACCCCTGCCGGATTTAATTCGTCTAATTTTACCGCCAGCTGCTTATCATACGCCAAACCGATTTCATCAATGCTGACGGCTGATTCATATGAATCCAAGTCTGTTTGATGGATGGTGGCGATTTGTCCCCAGTCAAAATCGTAATTAATGAATTCCTGCTCGCTTTTAATTAAATATTTTTTGCCGCCGCCGATATAATAAACCTTGGAATCGCCGTAAGCTTTAACCAAATAAATATCCGGCCATTTGTCCAGCTCGCTTTGGCTGATAATTTTAATGTCGCTCCATTTATTGCCGTAAGCCAAATAGGCCTGCTCGCTTACATACGGTTTTTTCATTCCTCGCTCGTGGTCAAGATAATAAACCGTCGGGCTGTCCGCGGTTTTAACCTGCTTTATCTCTTCGGAAATGCCTTTAACCGCGTCCGCGCTATTGGCGAAAGGAAATAACAAAAAAGCGAAAACCAATAACAAAATTACGGCTTTCCGAATATTAGTGAAGTATTTTTTGGCTAATTTTAAATTAAAATTCATAAAATGAATTAATAATTATTTAATATAACAATATAGCATAAACTTTACGAATTGTCAAACATTTTTCCGCAAAAAAAATCCCGCGAAGACGGGAAATGTTTTGAGCCGGCGAAGGGATTCGAACCCCCGACCAATAGTTTACAAAACTACTGCTCTACCACTGAGCTACGCCGGCCAAATTGTGCGCCGTACTGGATTCGAACCAGTGACCATCAGCTTAAAAGGCTGTTGCTCTACCAGCTGAGCTAACGGCGCAAAAATAAAACCCGTAAAAACGGATATTTTATATTATTAATAAATTAGCATATATTTTAAAAAAACGCAACAATTCTTGTTTGGTGGAAAATCGGTGGAAAAAAAGCCCTTGATTAAAATACGCCGCCAGTGTAGTATGGGAATATGGCAAACGACAAATCCGAAATAACCAAAATGCCTCCGCAAAACCTTGAAGCTGAAAGCTCGCTTTTAGGCTGCCTTTTGATTGACAAGGACGCGATTATTAAAATTGCCGACATTGTTATGGCGGAAGATTTTTATAAAGACAGCCACGGCGTTATTTTCGCCGCCATAAAAGATTTGTACGCCAGCCGCGAACCGATTGATATTTTAAGCTTAACCAGCAAACTGGAAGAAAGAAACCAGCTGGAAGCTGTTGGCGGACGCTCTTTCTTGGCTTATCTGGCCAATTCCGTGGCCACCGCTTCCCATGTGGTCCACTACGCAAATCTTGTCCAGCGCAAAGCCACCCTGCGCAGATTAATTTCCACGGCAACGGAAATCACTGAATTGGGATACCGCGAAGAAGAGGATGTTGACATCATTTTAGACAAGGCCGAACATAAATTATTCAATGTTTCCCAAAAATACCTTAAGCAGATTTTTGTGCCGATTGACAGCCTTTTAACCGAAGCTTTTGACCGCATTGACGAACTGCATAAGCAAAGCGGAAAACTCAGGGGCCTGCCGACCGGCTTTGCGGATCTTGACAATCTTTTAGCCGGCCTGCAAAAATCAGATTTGGTTATTTTAGCGGCCAGGCCCAGTGTGGGAAAAACTTCCCTGGCTCTGGATATCGCCAGACAGACGGCCGTCAAAACCAAAACTCCGGTGGGTATTTTTTCTTTGGAAATGAGCAAAGAGCAATTGGTTGACCGCATGCTTTGCGCCCAAGCCAATGTGAGCTTATGGCGCATGCGCACCGGCAGATTGTCGGACAAGGAAGAAGATGATGATTTTTCCCGCATCGGCCAGGCAATGGGCGTCTTGTCGGAAGCGCCGATATACATAGACGACTCGGCCACTTCCAATGTGATGGAAATCAGAACCAAGGCCAGGCGCCTGCAGATAGAAAAAGGCTTAGGACTTTTAATAATAGACTATTTGCAGCTTATGGAAGGCCGCGGCAGGTATGGCGACAATCGCGTGCAGGAAGTGGCGGAAATTACCCGCGCCTTGAAAGGAATCGCCAGAGAACTGAATATTCCCGTGCTGGCGCTATCCCAGCTGTCGCGCGCCGTTGAACAAACCAAGCCGGCCATTCCAAAACTATCTCATCTTAGGGAATCGGGATCAATTGAACAAGACGCTGACGTGGTTATGTTTATTTACAGAAAAGCGGCGGATCGGGGGTATAATTACGATGAGCTTCCGGAAGATCAAAAAAATTTGGCTGAACTTTATGTTGCCAAACACAGAAACGGCCCGACCGGAAAAATCAATTTGTATTTTGACGAAAATACCGTAAGCTTTAAAAATATGGAAAAAACCGGTCTGGAAGAACCGCCGGTTTATTAATCATCAAATATATGTTTAACAAACTAAAACAATTCAAAGATTTGCGTTCGCGGGCAAAAACAATGCAAAATGCTTTGGCTGGAGAATCCGTTACGGTGGAAAAGGGCGGAATTAAAGTCGTGATGAACGGCAATATGGAAATAATTTCCATTTCAATAAATGAAAAGTTGGCCAAGGAAAGTCTGGAAGGCATGCTAACCGATTGCGTTAATGAAGCGATAAAAAAAACCCAGCGGATAATGGCGCAAAAAGTGCAGGAAATGGGAGGACTAAGCGGAATGTCAAATTTCCAATGACAAATGACAAATAATTATTTGACATTTGTAATTTGGCATTTACAATGAAATATCCTTCTTCCATCCAAAATTTGATTAACCATTTCTCGCAATTGCCGACCGTCGGCCCCAAAACCGCTGAACGGTATGTTTTTTATTTATTAAGACAAAGCCCTGAATTTTTACAAAAATTCGCCCAAGGACTGGCCGAACTTAAAGAAAAAATTGTTGTCTGCCAAAATTGCTTAGCCATAGCGGAAAGCAATCCCTGCGCGATTTGCTCCGACAACAAAAGAGACAAAACAAAAATCTGCGTCGTGGCGGATACCCGCGATATGCTGGCGATAGAAAATATCAAGCAATACAATGGGCTTTACCATGTTTTAGGCGGCGTTATTAATATGGTTGAAGGAATAAAGCCGGAGCAACTGAATATCCAACAGCTTACCGATAAAATCAAGCAAAACAACGCGAAGGAAATAATTCTGGCGCTGAACCCTGACTTGGAAGGAGAAACCACGGCAATGTATTTGGCTAAATTATTAAAACCTTCCGGCCAAGACGGGATTAAAATAACCCGCCTGGCCAAGGGCCTGCCAATGGGCGCCGATTTGGAATACGCTGATGAAATAACGCTTATAAACGCTTTAAAATACAGAATAAATCTTTAAACAAACAAAAAATCGCCGGGGATTAAGCCGGCGATTTTTTGTTTTGCAAATCGTATAATTAAGCTATGCTTGTAATTTCCACTTTGGTAAACGGCTGTTTATGGCCGAGAGTGCGTTTGTAGCGGGTTTTTCTCTTATACTTAACCACGGTTACTTTTTTGCTTTTCCCCAGCTCAAGCACCTTGCCTTCAACTTGTTCTCCCAAAGACGGCTTGCCCAAATTCAATTCTTCGCCGTCCGAGGAAGCAACCATCAATGTGTCAAATTTAACCTTATCCCCGATTTCCGCTCCAAGCTTTTCAATTTTTATTGTTTGGCCCTGTTTAACTTTGTATTGCTTGCCGCCTGTTTTTATTACTGCTATTTTAGACATAAAAAAATTAATTATTAAAAATAAATACGCTTGCTTAAGCGGTATTTTTATTATAACCTCTTTAAAAAATAAGTCAAGCATTGTCTAAACTTGTTAAGTATATTATAATATAAGAGTACAGAAAAAATTAATTTTAAAGCATACTATGTTTAAATACAAAAATATATTATTTTGTTTTTTGTTTTTTGTTTTTTGTTTTTTGCCTGCCCCGCTGTGCGGTGCGCGGCTGGGGTTTTCCGCTCAAACAGCCCGCGCAAGCGATTTTAACCCCGACAACATTATCAGCGATGCCGAAATTCTTGACAGCGCGGCAATGACCTTGAATGACATCCAAAATTTCTTAAAAAATAAAGCAAGTTTTCTGGCGAATTATTCCTGCCCCAATGCCGACGGAACCGTTAAAACCGCCGCGGAAATTATTTATGACGCGGCTGTTAACAATTATGACTGCGACGGGATTGTTTTAAACGACAGCGCGGCAATCGCCGAAAAAAAGGCCAAATGCCGGCCGATCGCGATTAATCCGAGATTTCTCTTGGTACTTCTGCAAAAAGAGCAGAGCTTGATTGAAGACCTGTCGCCAAAGCAAAGCCAGCTTGATTGGGCGACCGGCTACGGCTGTCCCGACGGCGAAGCCTGCAATTCTCGCTGGAAAGGATTTGGCAAGCAAGTAAACTCGGCGGCTCTGCAATTTTACGATTACATGGCAAATCCCAATTATTACACATACAAAGCGGGGGTCGCTTATACAATAACCAACACCGGCAAAACGCCAATCGTTGTTACGCCCGCCAACCAGGCAACGGCCGCGCTGTATAATTACACTCCGCATGTCTATAACGGCAATTATAATTTTTACAAAATTTGGCTGCGCTATTTTACGATTAATTATTTGGACGGCTCTCTGCTCCAAGCCAAAGGCGAACCCGGGGTATGGCTTATTCAAGACGGCAAAAAAAGGCCTTTTTTAACAAAAGGAGCTTTGACTACGCGGTTTGATCCTAAAAAAATAATCACCGTCAATAAAGCCGATTTGGACAAATACCCCAAAGGCGCTTCCATTAAATTCCCGCAGTACTCGCTGATCCGCTCCCCCCGCGGCACCATATTTTTATTAGTTGACGACAAGCGCCGCGGCTTTGCCGATTCCGAAGCTTTCCGCGCGATCGGCTTTAATCCCGAGGAAGTTATTGACGCCAGCTGGGAGGATATAAACGGTTATAAAGAAGGCCTGCCTATTGCCGCCACCTCCTCTTATCCTACCGGCGCTCTTATGCAGGATAAAGCAACAGGAGGCGTCTACTGGGTAAGCGACAACACAAAAGCGCCGCTTTGGGACGCGGTATTGTTAAAAACAAAGTTTAAGAACAAAGCAATTCATCCGACAAGCCCCGAACAATTGGATAAATTCGCGACCATTGACCCCGTTATTTTTGGAGACGGCGAATTACTGAAATCATCGGCCTCGCCGGCTGTTTATGTCATATCCGGCGGCGAAAAGCATAGTTTCACGTCCGGCAAAGTTTTTGAAGGGCTGGGGTATAAATGGGAAAATATAATTACGATTTCCCCGAAAATACTTTATTTATACAATGAGGGCGAGCCGATCACTGAAGAGTTTATCAACGGCGTGAACAATGAAAAAACTAATAATGAAGAGCCGGCGATATAATATTAAATTATTTTAATTTGAAATTTTATTAGAAATTAGAAATTTTAAAAATTATGCCCATAATTTTTTCGGCCATAACTCCCCACTCCCCCATTCTCGTGCCTTCAATAGGCAAGGAAAATTTAAGCCGCTTAAAAGCGACCGAGTCGGCCATGGAAAAATTGGAAGAAGATTTGCGCGCGGTAAATCCTGACACTATTCTTATAATTTCTCCGCATGGCTCAACCCAGCAAGACGCCTTTACCATTAATTTAAACCCTGAATTTGAGGCGAACTTCAAAGAATTCGGCGATTTCACGACGAAACTGCGCTTTAACGGCGATGTCGGCCTGGCTTACAAAATCCGCGAGAGCTTGGAAACCAAAGCGCCGCTTCAGCTTATCAGCGAACCTAATTTGGATTACGGCTCTTCAATACCTCTTTCTTTGCTAACGAAAAAATTACCTGATGTAAAAATTATTCCTTTGCACTACTGCGGCCTTGATTTGCAGGCGCATTTTAAATTCGGCCAATTGCTTAAGCGCGAATTTATGGTTAACAAAAATAAAGTGGCAATCATAGCTTCCGGCGATTTGTCCCATAAGTTATCAAAAGACGCGCCTGCCGGCTATTCTCCGAAAGGCAAAAAATTTGATAAAAAAATAGTTGACTATCTAACCAAGCGCAAAACCGCCGAACTGCTTGAAATTGACCGTCAGCTTATCGCTGAAGCGGGAGAATGCGGCTTGAAATCAATAGTTATTTTATTGGGCATTTTGGACGGCATGAATTACGAGCCGAAAATGCTGTCTTATGAAGCGCCCTTCGGCGTGGGATATTTGGTGATGAATTTCAAAATATAAAAATTTTACTTTTTTGTTATCAGCTTAAAAAAATATTTCCAACTCTCCCCTGTCCGGCACAATTCTTTCGTGTCGTTAAGGCATTTTTCAACAAACGGCTTGGCATTTTCTTTGCAGGCCTTAAAAACAGAATTCCTTTTAGACGCCGGAATGTTTAACTCATTAATCACCCTTAACGCGAAATCCTGCCACTGGTGCGCCGGCGGCTTTTTTGTTTTCGTCTTGCCGATTAAACTGTCTAATTTTTCAAAACCCTTGTTTATCTTCATAATTTTTACAACTTATTTTAACCCCCTAATCTCATCCAAAATCTCATCCCTGTCTTTTTCCTTGCTTAATCTTTCCTGGGCCACGCCTCTTAAAGAATCAACATACTTAAAAATAAATTTTAAATCATCATTACTGGGATTCTGCTGAAGAAGTTTCTCCCATGCCGGTTTTCTTAACGGCCCGACATCCTTGATAATATAGCATAAATCATCGTTGCTCGGCCCCTGTTCAAGCAGTTTCTGCCAGGCGGCGCGCGTTAACGGCTCCACATGCCTGATTATAAACAATAAATCTTCATTGCTCGGACCCTGCATAAGCAATGTTTGCCAAGCGGTTCCCCTTAACGGTTCCGCGTCTTTGATAATATAGCACAAATCGCTGTTAGCCGGCCCCTGCTCAAGCAGTTTTTGCCAGGCTTTCTCGCGCAAGGGTTCAACGTCTTTGATAAATTCGCATAAATCATAATTGCTCGGCTTCATCCCGAGAAACTTTATCCACGCTTCCTCTCTTAACGGCTCAACAAAATTAATTATATGCTTTAAATCATCTTTAATCGGCTCTTGCTTAAGCAATTTTTTCCATGCCTCTTTCCTCAATGGCTCAACATACCTGATAATAAACAATAAATCGCTGTTAGTCGGCTTTTGTTTTAAAAGCAGTTTCCATGCCTCATCGCGCAACGGTTCAATATATCTTGCAATATCGCGCAATTCGTAATTGGTCGGCTTTTGCTTTAATAACAGCTTCCATGCTTCTTTCCGCAAGGGCTCAGCGTATTCAATGATATTTTTCAGTTCGTAATTGCTCGGCTTTTGTTTTAATAATTTTTTCCATGCCTCATCGCGCAATGGTTCTATGTGCTCAATAATATATCTTAAGCTGTTGTTGGACGGGCCTATTTCCAATAATTTTTGCCAGGCCCGCTCCCTTAGCGGCTCGGTATTGGCGATAATATCGCACAAAATCTCATTTGTTATCCCATGCTCCAAAAGCTTATTCCACAATTGATTTAATTTTTCCTGATTATCGCTGTTTTGTTGTTGATTATCCTCCGCCATATTGTTTTTTTTGCTTAATTACTTTGAATTACGAAATTATCCTTTCTTGTCATTCAGACTGTCCAAAAATCATCCTTTTGTCATTCCCAACTTGCCTGCCCCGCTGCGCGGCGCGCGGCCGGGGATTGGGAATCCAGGAGTTAGTGGTATGAACAAGAAAATAAATAAAAGTATTATAGCGCTTTTTAACTTTTTGTTTATTTTCGTATTTTTACGGTTCGCTCCTGGATTCCCGCTTTCGCTCGCCTCGCTCGCCTCGTCTTCGACTCGTCGAAGCGGGCTGGAGCTTTGGCGAAGCGGGCGGGAATGACAGATGAGTGTGTTTCGTAATTCACGGTAATTATATTATAGCAGATTATTTAATTATTTAAAATAAAAAAGCCCGCAAGGTTTTTCTCCTTGAACGGGCTTTACGGGCGCGCGGCCTTAACAAATGTTTATTTTTCCTTGGGGACAGTGATCACGATTTTTTTGCCGTTTCTTTCGGCTACGATAAAAATCGTCTCTGGAGCCATAGGAGGTAAGCCTTTAACAACCCGCAAATCCTCTTTTTTTGTTGCTTCCGCAATTAATGTGTAGCTGAAGATCTGTGCAACCGCCACAAGATCTTTACCAACGGCAAGGTTTTGGACAGTGAGCGGTTTGCCTAAAAAGCTACACATCCCTTGGTATCCATACAAGATTGATCCCCCTATAAACATTAGAATAGCTATCAACATTATCATTATAGTCGCCGTAACCGTGCTTCCAAGTTTATGGAGGGCAATAAGCATTACGCACACACCCAAAAATGTAAATATAACTCCTACTATTAGAACCGAACTCTCTGCTACCATCTTTTCCACCTCCTATTTAAGAATTTTTTAATTTACAAATTACTGCTTACTGCATGGCTAAAAGCACCATTTGAAGAACATCCTCCCTAAAAATAACGATGCGGTAATCGTTGCCAAAGAAGCCAAGTTTAAACCGCTTTTCAAGCTGTTTTTTTTCTTCAGAATTTTCCGGAGAAAGTTCAACCACAATAAAATTTTCTGTTTCTTTTTTGTATACAAACCGCATTGTTCTCACCCCCCTGTTTCAGAGTTAATTAATATTACATATTCTTTATTAACCGTTGTCTTGCTAAAATATTTTAAATGAGCTAATATGTAAAAATAGCATAAACACAAACATATGTCAAGTAGAGCGAAAATACTGTTAATAATCACCAACCCCAACCCGATTTTAAAGAAAAAATCGGCTAAAGTAGAACCAAACAAAATAAGCTCCAAGGAAATTCAGGAGCTTTGTTTGAATATGGAAAAAACAATGAAAGATAAAAAAGGAGTCGGCATAGCCGCTCCGCAGATCGGCAAAAATATCCGGCTGATTATTATAAATACCAAAGACGGCGGTGTTGCGATGCTCAACCCTAAAATCATTAGAAAATCATTAACCAAAGAATGGGGCGAGGAAGGTTGCTTGTCAGTTCCTAATGTTTTCGGCCAAGTCAAGCGGCATAAAAAAATTGAATGCGAGTATTTGGATAAAACCGGTAAAGAAACAAAAATAAAAGCAGAGGGCTTGATGGCGCGCGTCATCCAGCATGAGATTGATCACCTTGACGGAATATTATTTATAGATAAGGCAGTCCCCTCCTCTAAGATTAGAGGAGGGCAAGGGAGGAGTTGAAAAATAATTCAACTCCACCCCAACCCTCCTCTTAAACAAGAGGAGGGAGTTATGAGTAGTCCCCTCCTCTAAGATTAGAGGAGGGCAAGGGAGGAGTTGAAAAATATGAGCCATACAAAAATAAAAACCATCTTCATCGGCACTTCCGACTTCGGCATTCCCGCTTTAAGGGCGTTGGCGAAAGACAAGCAATTTGAAATAATCGCCGTTATAACCCAGCCGGACAAGCCAACCGGCAGAAAGCAAATTCTCACTCCCCCGCCGATTAAAGCAGAAGCGGAAAAATATCAAATTCCCATTTTTCAGCCGGAACAAATAAAAAATCTGCAGACGGAAATCTCCGCCCAAGGCGAATGCGCCTCTGGCGCAAAAAATCTGAAGTCAGACATTATTATCGTTGCCGCTTACGCCCAAATCATACCGGAAGAAATCCTTAATCTGCCGAAATACGGCTGTATTAATATCCACGGCTCGCTTCTGCCAAAATACCGCGGAGCCGCCTGCGTTCAGGCCGCGATCTTGAACGGGGACGGGCAAACAGGGGTAACGATTATGAAAATGGACAAAGGGCTTGATACCGGCCCGATTTTATGGCAAGATAAAATAAATATTGAATCGCGCGACACTGCCGGCGCGCTTTATGAAAAATTATCCCGTCTTGGAGCAAAAATTTTGCCTATTGTTATAAAAAAATATATCGCCGGCGTGATTAAGCCGATTGCGCAGGACAACGCGAGAGCAAGCTATGTTAAACGGCTTAAAAAACAGGACGGCTTGATTGATTGGGCGAAATCAGCCGTTGAAATAGAACGTTTTATAAGAGCAATGGCACCTTGGCCAAGCGCGT
>JAUYAT010000042.1 GCA_030693295.1 bacterium | reverse complement strand
AGGATTGATTATTATAATAAACGGAGAATCCATACGAGCGTTAAATATCAAGCGCCGATGAAATTCACAAAACTATTTATTAAAAATGTTTCCTTAATCGAATGTCCTAAATGGTATAGTATTTTCAGGACTTGACAGTTTATCAAATTGTTGCGTCCTCAAATCTTCGGAAAATTCGCCAGTTTCCATATCACGACCGCGAATAATTGAATACACATCTTTCATTTTCGCGCGATGAAATGTCAAGCCAACCAATACGCGGAGCATATCGTCTGGGTCGGGTTTAATAAGATAATTAAAGGAGGAAAAGCGGGTTTCTTTTTCTGGTATTTTTCTTGAATCAATACAAAATTGTTCAATTTCTTTTCGCCCTTCTTCCCAATAGACAGACAATAAAGTCAAAATAAAATCGGCTTGCGTTAGACTAACGCCTTGACTGTTTATGCGAACAAAAATATCAGAAACAATTTCTTCTTCAAGATTGGGAGCAATTTCCAAAGCGGTGAGCGGGTATTTATTGATATTTATCAGCGATTGAATATTTGCTGATATTGCTTTTTCTTCGTCTTTGGGAATTTCTCTTTTTTCTTTCAAGTTAGCAATAAAAGAACTAATTATTGCAAAGTCACCTTCGCCAGACCAAAGAGACGACAAATTGGCAATATATTCGGGGTCGCGATCTGTCGCAGCGTCGCCGACCTTAAAAGTAGAAGCTAACGGCTTAAATGCGATTTTAATTTTCTTTTTTTCATAATCAGGCGTCAAAACTTCTTTATCCTTCATGACCGCAAAAAGAGCAGTCAATCTTTGCTGTCCGTCAATAATTAAAAATCTTGGTATTTTTCTTTTTTTCTCGTCAAATCCGATATTTTTATAATCGCTACGATTAGCATTTTCCCAAAACAACAAATAACCGATTGGGTAACCGCGATAAATTGAATCAAACAAATCACGAACTTTGGAAATTTTCTTATACCAAACAAAGGGGCGTTGAATATCAGGCAAAGCAATATCGCCGATCTCAATATCGTCCATTAGCTTTCCGATTGTGTAATCTGTTGTTTTGAATACTTGTGCCATAATTTTTATTTAAACAATTCCGCCGTCGGCACGCCAAGAGCTTTGGCTAGTTTTTCTAATGTGTCCACAGTGGGATTCGGGCTTTCGCCGGTTTCTATCTTAACGATGGTATTTAACGCCAAATCAGCATCTTTTGAGAGGCGATCTTGCGAGATTCCTTTTTTGATTCGTAATTTGCGGATATTTTTACTAACTGAATTTGCCATATTGTTTTGACTTTTATAAACCATCATAATACACTACTTACATTGAGTGTATATCAACTTGCTTAATACAATGGTATCAAAAATATTAAAATTTGGCAAACAAAAAGGGAGTTCCTTGTTGTTGCCCCCTCCTTCGCTAAAGCTACGGCGGGCAGGCGCGCACGGGAGGGCTGGGGCAAGGGCAACATCTTCTTTGGCGGCGCATTTCGCAAAGCGAAATACGAAATTCGGCGGCGGCGGAAAAGCGAGGTTGGAATGCTTGGTTAAAATTTGCGAAGCGATTTCAATGACATTTTTCCCGGCTTTGCCGGTCCGCAGAAGAATAGCCAAAAGCTCCGAGTCCTTAAGATTCTCGGCTCCTTTCGCAATGAGCTTTTCTCGCGGTCTATCAACTTTTGGCAAATCTTTTATTTTCATAAAATTACTTCCCGTTGCTTTGAAATAAATTTACTTCTCGTTTCTTTAATATAATTGCTATATTAGTAAAAAGTAATCCAGCGGAACTTTAATCACATTCGCGTCCTCCAATAATGTTAGGGTGTTTCGGCAAATGACAACGCCGTACTTGGCCGAACCGACTTTCTTCATCGTGCTTCGCACTTGTGTGCCGAGTTTTTCACCCATGCCGACTTCAATCGGAATGATATTTTTATTAGCGATTGTCAGTATAAAATCCGCGCCGGCTTTTGAGCTGTCGTAATTCAATGCGCCACGACTATTGGCAACGAATTCTCGATACAATGTCATGGCAACGATATCCTCCATAAGCCGTCCCTTTTGACTGGCAAAAATCTGTTCGTTGCCGGCAACCGAAAGAAATGTCGATCGCATCGCTGAAGACATAAACTGATATCGGGATGGTTTCCTGACCTTTTTGGCGTTTGATCCATAGGGCATTACTCTAATAAGTAATTCTGCCTGCTCTAACACCTCAAGAATATTAGAAATAGTATTTACGCTAACCTCAAGCGTTGTGGCAAGTTTCTGGATGCTCACTACATCGGAGTCTGCCAATAAGAACAGCACCCTTTTAATATGACCCAATGTTTTGGTATCAAAACGACCCAGACTTTGCACATCTTGATTAATCACTTTATCTAAAAGCAGATTAATAGTTTGATACACTCGGACTTCATCTTTAACTCTGGTAGCGAACGGTAGAGTACCGATCTTTAAATACTCGTCAATATAATTTCGATCTATTGATGACCATGCGCTAATCACGCCTTGCTCGTATTTTTTTAGTTTTTCATAAGCGTCTTTAGCGGAGTCAGCGCTGAACAATGCCTCTTTAATATTTTTCTTTAAGTCTTTAACCGGAAACTTGCCGTCGCGAATCATCAAAAATTCTGAAAAGCTGGTTGGAAAAAGCTTTTGGAAAATAGAACGACGAATGACATCCGGATTAGTTTGTAACGAAACGGCTGACGAACCGCTACAAGCAACGAAAACTTTATTTGATCGGTCATACACCGATTTTAATACCGCTGCCCATTTAGGATCATATTGCGCCTCGTCAATAAAAATAAAAACTGGCCGGGTAAGCTTTTCGAAGCTCTCACCGATTATTTTTTCGTACGCGCTTAAAACATCCCTAAGCGATGAACCGAGCACATTCACGACTTCATCCAGCGAAACATAAAGTATTCTATGATCACCAACCTCTTGATAATGATTTAAGAAAAGCTGCGCGAGTATAGTGGTTTTACCAACGCCGCGAAGTCCCGGGATAATAATCCATCTGTCTTGAGCATTCGGGTTATACAAAAAGTCCCGAAAATATTTATCAACTTTGACGTAGATATTTCTTTGGGGGTATTTCTTGCCCTGCTCATCTTGGGTATAGGATTTAAGTCGAAAGGGAGCTTGAACAAGTTGGTTTTGTACATATTTAAGAATTTCTTCCATAATTTTATAACTTTTTTAAATGATATAGTAACATCACTTACTATATTACTCTACTGATATAGAGAAGTCAAGTATCCCTCTTTAACCGGGAATTAGGCCATTTTGTGGCCATTTACTAAATCAAAATCTATTTCCTAAAATGATAATATAGGGAGCGGCAGAAATATATCTAAAATATAACAAACCAACATCTTGAAAAATTAGGTTTAATGGTCAAAAATAGTTGGTAATTTCATTTATTATATTTGAAATAATTATACCAAAAAATCGCCTTTTTGGCGATTTTCATTGCTCGGGGTCGCGGACGAAGTTAGAATCAATCTGAAATTTAATTTCTGAATAAAATTAACTGGGCTTAAAACCAATTTTTTTAAGAAAAATCATTGGCTGTTTAATTCTTTCAATTTTTAATTCATCGCATACATCAGGTATTTTATATAAATCAGTAGAATTACTTCTGGGGCTTTCCCTTGAAAAAATTCCTAAATTATTTGCCTCTGCATAAGCTATTAGATATGTATCTACTGTAGATTTTTGCGTTACTTCATCAATCATTTTATACTGACTGTTTATCTCTATGGCTCTATATTTATCATCATCACAAATTTTTTTAACCAAACCATTATTTTTTTGTTTTTCGCACCATTTAACTAAATCGGGATTATACTTTATTTCTTTAACAACCACGTCAAGAAGTACCCATTTTCCATCTCCCAGAGCCTCTTCCAGTTTATTCCAAAAACCGCCATTCAAAGGAATTGGTGTCCAAAGAGAAAAACCAATTAAAACATTAGTGTCTACTAAAAATTTTGTTTCCTTTTTAGAATCATCAATCATACTTTTTCAACTGAACAATTTAGTAAATTAGATGCTTCTACATAACCTATCTTATTCTTCGCATAAAAATTAGAAACAAAATTATTAAAAAGATGACCATTTGAGTCTTTCATGTTATTGGTATAGTTTCCACCTTGGCTTTTCTTGCTATTTTTTGATTTAATATTTTTTTCAGTCTCTTTTCTTATTTCATCTTCCAGTTTATTAATATCTTCTTTGCGAATTTTATCTAAATCTTTTAACCTATAGAAAATAAATAATTTACTTACCTTGTAAATCTCTGACAAATTGTCAATATCGGATTTATCATAAAATATTTTTGAGAATTCATTTTCTGGTAATAACAACTCAGCGGCAACCTTATCACAAAAAATTTCTTCGTTGTTTATGTTATTATTTACTTTTCTGAAATCTGAGCTATTTGATATGGCATCAGTTTTTCTGAATAGATGAGCCAATTCATGTATAAAAGAAAATATTTGTGCAGAAAGAGCATCTCTTCTGTTCAAAACAATATACGGACAATAATCATTTGAAATAAAAAGCCCTCTCATGTCTTGAACGTCAATTCTGTGATAAGAAATAGTTTTTCCTACAAAAATTCCAAAATTTTCCGCTTTTTTTATTAGATAATTCAAAACTTCTTTACGAGAATTCGCTCCGGAAAATTTTTTTATTTCATCAAGATTTATATTTAATTTTTCTTTTATAAAAACGGCCAATTCTTTAGGTAATTTAATATGACTACCCTTTCCTTGCAGACTGTTTTTCGGAACTCCTTCTTTTTTTAATTCTCTTTCCAGCCACTTTTGCCTTTTAACAACCAAATTGATGAGTTTGTAAATTTTATCATCATTTACAATACTTTGCCCAACCCTGTAATCTGGTATTTGCTTATTTTTCTTGATGGTTTCTTTAGAGAAAAAAAGCAACTCTGAAATGTCATATAATTTAGATAGCTTGCTAACTTGCGACCATGTAGGAAGTGATATTCCATTTTCCCATTCATAAACCAAGTTCCTGTTTGAACTTGTAATTTTTTTCGACACAATTAAGTCGTTCAAACCATTGTTCTCACGTGCAATTCGCAAATTATTTTTGTTTACAAATTTTATTTGTGTTGTGTTAATCGACATTGTTTAATTATAAATATAATATTAACATTTATTCTATATAAATTATACAATTTAATAGATATTTTTACAAAAGACAAAAATAACCAATACGAAAATACTCTAGTATCAGCGTATTTTAAATATTGCTCGGGGACAAGGATTCGAACCTCGATTGACGGGACCAGAACCCGCTGTCCTGCCATTAGACGATCCCCGAATTAGCTTACGATTTTTCCGCCGAAAGTCGCGAGCAGATTGTCTATCATGCCGTTTTTGCCGCCGCCATCGCCTTTTTCTTCGCCTTCGGCGCCGGCCGCGCCATTGTCCATCGGCTTGCTCTCGGCCGTTTCCGATCCCCGGTCATGGTCAAGGACAAGATTTTCGTCAACCAACGCGGAAACCGTCAACGGCAGGCCGTAAACCTGTTGCAAGACTTTTTCTATTATACTTTTTATGTTCGGATCGTCAACCCTGTCTTTGTGGAATTTGTATTTAAAAGCCATCTGCAGTTGGCCGCCGTTTATATTCTTCGGCCGGCAAACGCGCAAAATAAAAGACAAGGAATGGTTGTATTGCTTAACCTTTGCCAGAACTTCGTTCCATTTCGCGATTATCTGATCCAGGCCGATATTGCCGGAAACTTCCTCTTGGGATTGGTCAGCCACCGGCGCCGGAGCCTGCTTTTCCGCGCCGCCCGAAGGACTTCCCTTTGGGACGGAATAATTATCGCCGCCGGATTGCGGTCGCGGGACGGGATAAGAAGCGGCGGGCATTATCGCGCAAAGCTCAATAACCGCCAATTCCATCGGCAGCTGGACTATAAAGCTTCCTTTAAGCTCATTCTTCGCCTTAATGAAGCGCTCTATAAAAACGATTAATTTCCCCGCCGTTAAATCCTGGCTTACTTGGTTGATTTTTATTTCCAAACTCTCGCCCAATTCCAGGCCCAGCCGCTGGGTTAAGCCGGGGCTTATTTTAAACAGCAGCATCCGGCGCAATATTTCAATCAAATCGCCGGCGAACGATTTCAGGTCAATGCCTTCGTCTATCAGATTATTAATCAATTTTATGCCGCCGGCGCCGTCTTTTTTCGCCAAACAGCCGACTAAATTCACCGCTTCGCCCAAATCGCTTCTTGGAATAACTAAGTCGGCTTCTTCGCTTGTTATTTCTTTCCCGCCCACCGACACGATCTGCCCCAACAGGCTCTCGGCGTCCCGCATATGGCCTTCGGACTGCCTGGCTATGGCTTCCAGAATTTTTTTGTCTATTTTTATGCCCTCGTTTTTTACGATGTAATTTAATTTTTTAACGATATCCGTTACGCTGATTCTTTTAAAATCAAACCTTTGGCAGCGTGAGATTATGGTGGTCGGCACTTTATGGACTTCGGTCGTGCATAAAATAAAAATGACATTGGCGGGCGGCTCTTCAATCGTTTTAAGCAAAGCGTTAAAAGCAGAAATTGACAGCATATGCGCCTCGTCAATGACAAAAACCTTGTATTTACACCTTGAAGGCGCGACTCGCGCGCTGGCGATGATGTTTTCCCTCACATTGTCAACGCCGGTATGGCTTGCCGCGTCTATTTCAATAATATCAAGCGCCCGTCCGCCCGTGATCTCGCGGCAAATTTCGCATTCGTTGCACGGCTCAAAAGCCGCCTCTTTTTTATCCTTGCAGTTTATCGCTTTCGCGAACACTCTTGCCAAAGTGGTTTTTCCCACGGCGCGAGGGCCGCAAAAAAGATAGGCATGGGCGATTTTGCCTGATTCTATTTCATGTTCCAATGTCAATTTTATATGATTTTGCCCGACCACTTCTTCAAAATTCTGCGGCCTGTATTTTCTATATAATGTCGCCATAAAATTAATAAACCCTAAATTCTAAACAAATGGTTTCTTCACCACATTCTCAACCGCCGCCCATTGGCTCTCCCCGGCTTTCGGCGTTAAAATCACAACCTCGTCTCCCGGCTCGCCCCTATAATAAGTGATGCTGGCCGTGAGCAAACGCCATTTTTTTCCGCCGGCCGCGGCTATGAAATTTCCTTCGCCGGCGCGCTCAACCGTCGCGATAACGCGGGAGCGCTCAATCGGGCCGATTTGCTTGAAGATAAAGGTGCCGTTGGCGGTTATAGTTAATTTCAAAATGTCGCCTTCAACCAATTTTGACTTTGAAGCGTAATTGGCCGGCACGCTGTATTGCTTGCCGTCCGGGCCGATCATATTTTCGCCGTCAAAAACGCCCTCTATAACCTTGCTCCCGTCCTGTTCCTGCTCGCTTGCGCCGAAATTCTCATCGGTTATCTGTCCTATGCCGATGCTCGTTTCTTCCTCGGCGCTTAAATATCCTGACAGCAATTGCGTCAGGCGGTCGTTATTTTCTTTAATGTTATTTAACAATTTTTTTATTAAAGCCATTTTTGATTTGGCGATAATAACATTTTCTTCCCCTTTTTCCTCACCATTTTTTTCTTCCTGTTTGGCTGAATCTTGCTCCAATTCATTTTCATCAGGAGCTTGCAACGCCAAATCGTCATTATCGCCGCTGTTGTTTTGATTTTGGTTTTCTTCGTTTGCCATATGTTTTGTTTTAGTTAATTTTTTATTTTAATATTTTTATAATAAATTACTTTCATGTTTTTGTAAAGCAGATTAACCCAGCCGCGCTCTTCTCATAATTTCCGCCTCAATAACATTCCTGTCCTGGCCGTATTTCAAGCGGCTTAAGGACTTGATTTTATCGGCTGTTTCCGGATTATAGTCGCCGGGCAGCGGCCAATCGGTCGCCATGGAAAATGGCCTTGAAGCGGTATTGTCAATCAATAATTTTACGTAAGCCGTGTATCTTTCAATATTGATTAAATCGTATTTGTTAAAAACCGGAGCGAACTCTTTGTCCATCACTTCCGCGTCTTCCGAGCCGATCTTAAACAATATCCATGTCCCGACATTGCCGAAAACCGCGTCCCTTATGGTTGTATCTTTGCCGTGCGTAATTAGCTGGCCCAAATATTGGTGGGCGATGATTAAATTCAAATTGTATTTTCTGGCTTCGGATAAAATAGAACAAATTGAATCCGTGGTAAAATTCTGAAATTCGTCAATATACAGATAAAAATCCTTTCTTTGTTCCTGCGGAATATCGGTTCTTGACAAGGCCGACATCAATATTTTTCCGACTAAAATCATGCCCAAAAGATAAGCGTTCATCTCCCCCACCCTGCCTTTTGACAAATCAACCAATAATATTTTTTTCCTGTCCATAACATCCCTTAAATTAAAAGAGCTTTTTTGCTGGCCGATTATCGGCCTCATGGTGTCATTGGAAATAAAAGAGGTAAGCTTTGAAGTAACATACGGCACGACATTGGCCAAGGCCGCTTCTCCGCCGGCTTTTTCCGCTTCCTTGCGCCAAAAATCAACCACAGTCGGGTCCTTGCATCTTTCTAATTTCATTCTCCTGAACTCGGCGTCAGCCAGGACTTTGGGAATCTCCATTAAAGTTGAGCCGGATTCAGGGTCGCTCATAACCAAAAGCATGGCGTTGCGCATATACTGCTCAAAAATCGGGCCGCCGGTCGCTTTCAAATCATACAGCTTGTCAAAAATTTTAATCATTTCATTAATGACGAAAGTTTTTTGTTCAGGATACCGCTCGTCATATTCCATCAAGTTCAGGGCCAGGGGCCGCTCCGTGTCCGCGGGAGCGAATAAAATCACGTCTTCGGCCCGCTCCAGCGGAATGCGGGTAACCACATCGTTAATCAAATCGCCATGCGGGTCAATAACGCAGACTCCCTCGCCGGCGGCAATGTCCTGTATCGCCATATTGGCCAGCAACACCGATTTGCCCACGCCGGATTTGCCGATAATGTAAGTATGGCGGCGGCGGTCGTCTCTCTTGATTTTAACTTCATTGGCAATCCCGCGATAAATATTTTTGCCTAAAATTATCCCTTCTTCGGGAATGTTGGAAGGCGCGGGGGCGAGCTTGGCCGTAAGCCATAAAATATTGGGAGTTTCGGTTTCCTTAAGCGGCAGGTGGAACAAACTGGCCAGCTCTTCGGTGTTGAGCAAAAAACTTGTGGACGGGTCAAAACGGCGGTAAATAAAATCGTCAATTATTTTTTTCCGGCCTCTTGGCAAAAGCGAAGAGAAACTGCCGCGCGCTATTTTGTTGTAAAAGCTGTTGCCATACTCGTAATAATTATACTGGCTGAAAGCGCTGGCTAAATTATCCAAATAAAGCTGCGCCCTGCCTTTGTCGCGAACGCTTACGACAATGCGCAAATTAACATCAAGCCCGGCCTTGGAATTTTTCTCTTCTATGCCTTTGAGCATCGCTTCTTCCATGGCGGACAATCTTTTCGGGGTATTGAATTTTTGCTGTTCCTGCAATTTTTGCGACTTGGCGGCTTTGAATAAATCCGCGATAAAAGAAAAATATCTGGCCGGTCCGATTGATTTCAACGCCTCGCCTATTGATTTTTCTTTATATACTTCTTTGACAACCTGCCTGGCCTTGTTGTGCCAGGACCCTTTCGCGCTGCGCGCCACATATTGGATCGCCAACCCCTCATCTCTGTCCAATTTTGACATAACATTGATGATTGAGTTCATCGGATCCGTTTCCTGCTTTAAGTAAGTTTTCAGCGGAAAAACAAATTGCCGCCTGGTCTTTAAGTAGCCGGCGATTATCTCTCCCTGCGGATTAAACATATTGTAATCTTCCACCTCTTCCATAACCGCCTCGGGATAATACGCCTGGATCTGCTGCTCAAGATAGCGGCCCATTTGCCTGGGAGCCGTGGCGTAAAATGATATGAGCTTGCGGTTGGCCACGATTTCAAAAGAAAAATGGTCGTTGCGCCCGAATAGCCACGGCTTAAATCCCCTTTGCGCCCTAAGCCCGCCTATACCGGCGAAAATCGCCTCCCCTCTGGAAATTTCTTCGTGCAATTTCTGCTGGAAAGATGATTCTTTTATTTGATCGGCCGGCTTTTCTTTCGGTATGCGGACCAAATAAACTATATGATCGTGGAATTTGCCGCGAATCGCTTTTCTTTCAATAATTTTTTTCAATATAAACAGCGCGAAAAAAACAACCGCCGCCCAGAATAAAAAAAACATCACGCCGCCGAAATTAAATGAAGCCGTATTAATCACTATGTCCGAATTTTGCCGGGCTATGCCGTAATCCATGATTTTATTTTTTATTTTTTATTTTAAATATCTCGTCCGCCTTGATTTTCGCTTCCTGCTCCAAAAAAAATTTATTAACCCCGGGAATGATTAAGAGCCATTTTTTTATCAAATCAATAATTTTTTTCAGCCCGGTTTTCGCCTGATTTAAGAGCGTGTTAATCGCGCGCGCGGCTTGTTCCCCGGCAACTTTAAATTCCCGCTGTTTGGCCAACGGCATATTGAGATAAACGTCTTCCAAATTTTTTTCCAAAATTTTTTCTATCTGTTTTTCCCTTTGTTTTTGCTTATATTGAAAATCACCGATGCTTATTATGCCCCCCGCGCCGGGTTTCTCTTCTTTTTCATTTTCCACGGAAGCTATCTCGGATAAAACCCTTTCCCTGTCAAGCGGGCTCACTTCTATTCCTCTTTCTTTTTCATGCCCGGCCGCATGCTTTTCGCCTTCGGCTTCTTTTTTGAATTTATCAACAAGTTCATGGCTTTTCTTCCCGGCTTCCATATTTTTTAAATTTATTTTACTTTGCATATAACATAATTATACCATAAAATATTAATATGTGCTATAATATAATCAGCTTTATCCACAATAACAATAATTTTAAATTATAAATTTCTCCAATATGTCCAAATATATAAAAATTTCGCCGAATATTCAGCAAATAACCATTGACAACCCGAGAACAACTAATGAAAAATTAGTCTGGATTGATATTTGCGAGGCGGGCAAAAAAGAATTGGAATATTTGCGCAAAAATTATAATTTTGACTTGGCGCATCTGCAAGCGTCAACCGCGAAATCAGTCGCCCAAAGGCCGATGATAGCGCAAAACGAAAATTATCTGTTTATGATCCTGCATTTTCCGGTTTTTCAGTTAACGCCCGCCGCAAAAAGAAGTCTCTTTGAAAATACAAAACGTAAGATAAAAATTCAAGATCAACACGCGAAATATTGCATTACAGCCGGAGAAATAGATTTTTTCATAGGCAATGGCTACTTGATTACTCTGCATAATAACAACATCAAAACTTTAAGCGAATTTTTCAACCTCTGCAAAAAAGACAGCGATTCCCTGCTCGCCTATAAATTTGAATCCTCGGCTATCCTGCTTTACGAATTGTTGGAAAAGCTTATGCTTTCCTGTTTCCCCCTGCTTGATCAAAACAGCGTGGAAATCGCTAAAACGGAAGAAATAATTTTTGAGCAGGAGCAAAAAAAAGCGGTTTCTTATATCTTGTCTTTGAGGCACAATATCATAAATTTCCGCAAAATCATGCAAAGCCATAAAAATATCATTAAACAATTAATGGGCATAAAAAGCGGGCTTGTGCCGGAGCAGAAAATCAAGCCGTACTACAATGAATTGCTTGAACGTTCAAAAAGAGTCTGGGAAATTTTGGAAAACCAGAAAGAAATGATTGAAGTGCTTAACGGCACCAATGAATCATTGCTTAATTACCGCATCAGCGATATAATGAAAACGCTCACCATTTTTTCCGTTATTGTCTTCCCTCTTACTTTGTTTGCCGCTGTTTTCGGCATGAACACTATAGGCGGCATGCCTTTTATGGACAGCGACAACGGCTTTTGGATGATTATAATCATAATGCTGATGTGCTGTCTGGGCATGCTGGTATTTTTTAAAAAGAAAAAGTGGCTGTAAATAGATGTCTTCCGATAAATCCGGAGAAGAAAAAGGATTACTTTAAAATATTCTTTACATCTTCCAAGCTCTCAACCCTCGCCAATTCACTCCTCATCTCGCTCGCTCCGGGCAAGCCGCGGACATACCAGCATAAATGCTTTCTCATTTCTATTATCCCCTGCTTGCCCTTAAGCTTTTCCGCCAGTTTGGCGTGCTTTAAAGCGATTTTAAAAATTTCTTTCGCGCCTTTTACTTCCGCTTTTTTATTTTTCATTTCCCTGAATAGCCAAGGCCTGCCCAAGGCGCCTCGCGCGATGCCGACGCCGCCGGCTTTGGTTTTTTCCAGCAAATCAAAAGCATCCCGCGCGCTCATCGCTCCGCCATTGGCGAGAATTATTCCTCCGAAATAATTTCTCGCTTTTTTTATTATTTCGCGATCAACCGGGCCGCCAAATCCTTGCGCCAACGTTCTGCCGTGGATCATCGCCGCGCTGATCGGCAAATCTTTCATGTAATCCAAAAACATCAAGCAATCAATTTCGCCTGATTTCGCCCGCAATTTTATTGATACCGGCAAATCAGTATTGCCAAGAACGGCCTTAATAACCTCGCGCGCCTGTTTTAAATTCCGCATCAAAGCCGCGCCGGCTCCTTGCTTAAAAATTTTCGGCACAGGACAGCCGAAGTTTATGTCAATGCCATCCGGCAATCGGAACTGTTGTTTTTTTCGCGATAATAAGCGGACGGCTTTAGCAAAATGATCGGGATTACTGCCGAACAATTGGGCAATATACGGCGCTTCTTTTCTGTCGGATTGCAAAAGCTCCAATGTTTTACCCGGATTATAAACCAAAGCGGTCGCGCTCGCCATTTCACTGTACAGGACATCAGCGCCGAATCCTTTGCAAATCCGCCTGAAAGCGCTGTCCGCGATGCCTGCCATAGGGGCTAATGCGAAAATCGGTTTTTCAATTTTTTCCCAAAAATTATTGTCTGCCATAATTATAATTTATCATATTTTCATTTATGGCGCAAAAATTAGCAGACAGGACATTTCTATTTCCCCTTTACAAGACAAGACTAACCCTTGACAAAAATTTTGATTAATGATAAATTATAACATTCTAACGACCTTTGACAATAAGGCATAAAGACGGCAAAAAAAGCGTCACCTGCTTAGATTAAAATAATAATTATAGAAAGTGGCGAGGAGAGGCATGGCGAATCCTTCTTTATTAGATTAATAAAAAATAAAAAAGGAGAAATTGGCATGGATGCTTCTACTTTGCGCCAAAAAATGTTTTCTAAAGAAACAATGAAAAACACATTATTGATAAAAAGAGTAAAAACAGAAGAAAGGGAGGAAACAAAAAAATTAAATTTATTTTGTTCTTGTGTTTACAGGGATAAACAAATCCTTACTGGAAATGGGGAATTAATTGTTATCCCGGATATCCTGTTTGGAGCATATTATAAACAGGAAATTTGGGGAACAATCGGCATAACCCATAAAAAGAAAGGGGAATTTCTTTCGGTGGAAAAGATTTTTGGGCTTGAATTCCCTGGCCAGACAAGCGAAATTTGCCGCTTGGCGACAAATACAAATTTAAATTTGTTAAGAAGAATTTTCGCGTTAAGCTCCTTAATTTTGCCAATTATTTCATACGGGCAAAAAGAAAGGGAAAGGCAATTTGTCGCCTCCGTAAAACCGTTTGTTTTTTCAATTTTAAAAAAAACTTTAGGAGAAGACACTTTCCGCAAAATAGACTACGATAAAATTAACGAAGAGTATGTTCCGGAGGAACAAAAAGTATTTTATCTAAAACCGCCAAAACCGATTATTTTCTCAACTAATTATAAACTGGCTAAAAAAGGAGGTGAAAAATTAAGAAGGGATCTTAATTTATTAATAAAATTTATTTAAAGACGAACAAATCGCGCCGAGCACGCAAAACTCGGCGCCTTTTTTTATTGATTTTTATAATTTATTCCACTTTCTTGGTAAAATAAGTAAACCCAATTACTATTAAAAGCATCAGTAAAATTAAAACGGCTAAAGCGAACAGCTTGCTGGCCGACTGCAGGAACAGGGCGCTCAAGCCAAAGCCGCCGGCTAAAAAATAATAGATTATCGCGGTTTGCCGCTGAGTAAGCCCTATGGCTAAAAAGCGGTGATGAAGATGCATCTTATCGGCGAAGGCGAAAGGATTTTTGCCTTGTGCCGTCCGCCTTAAAATCGTCCAAACGACATCCATTATCGGAATGCCCATTACCAGCAGGGCGATGGCGATTTTTCCGCCGGAAATTATGGCCAACACCCCCAAAATATAGCCCGGAAGCAAAGAGCCGCCCTCGCCCAAGAATATTTTTGCCGGATGCCAGTTAAAAATCAAAAAACCGAGGCAGGCGCCGGCAAAAATCAAGGCGGCCAAGCCGATATCCGGCTGAAAATATTTCGTGGTCATCGTGAATAAAAATATAATAATTCCGCCGATGGCGGCAACGCCCGTTACCAAGCCGTCAACTCCGTCCAACAATTTCGTGGTGTACATCATGCCCATAAGCCAAAGAACAGCAAAGCCGTCGGCCAAAACCATGAAATAACGCATGCCGCCTCCCCAATCCATCACGGGAATCCGCCATTGGTCAAGATAGATAAGCCCGCCGAAAGGGTTGGTTATTTTTTCAATGCCGACTCCGTTGATAATTACGGCGATAATGGCCAAAATGGGAAAAATAATCTGCTGTTTCGGCTTTAAACTGTATTTATCGTCCAAAAATCCGCCGATCATCAAAAAGCAGGCGCCGGCAAAAAATCCCAGCCAATGGCGCGCCTCCAAATCACCGGCTAAAAGTTTGCCGCGGACAAAATACAAAACAAGAAAAAACGACAAAAAAATAGCCATTCCTCCGAGCAATGGCGTCGCGGTTCGGTGAATTTTCCTGTCCAAATCCGGCTTGTCGACAATACCGCGCCTAATCGCGAAGTTCTTTACCAACAAAGTAAAGATAATTGAAAGAAGCAAAGCGCAGATAAAAATTATTATATAATAAGTCATAATTCTTTCCTCTTCTCCACTGATATCTCGGCATCGGCGCCGATCACGATCGTGTCGCGCCTTTTTAATTCATCGGCTAAAATTTTATTGGCGATATTGTCGTAAATCTTTTCCTGGAGCAATCGGCGCAGCGGCCTGGCGCCGAACTTGGGGTCAAACCCTTCCGCGGCCAATTTGCGCGCGCCTTCCTCTTCGCATCTTAAGCCGATTCCCTTAATTTTCAGCATTTCCCCTATTTTATTAAGCATCAGCTTGGTTATCGCGACCACATCCTCCATTGACAGCGGTTTGAACACGATTACTCCGTCAAAGCGATTGATCAGCTCCGGCCTTAATATTTTGTTCAAATGCTCGTTAATCAGCGTTTCTTTGATTTGCTCTATTTTATGTTCGCTTGACTCGCCGCCGCCGGCAAGCTGTTCCTGAATAAAGAGCGCGCCGGCGTTTGAAGTGGCTATGATAATGCTGTTGGTAAAATCAATCGTTCTGCCCTGTCCGTCGGTCAAGCGGCCGTCGTCCATCACCTGCAAAAACAAGTTTAAAATATCAGGATGGGCTTTTTCAAACTCGTCCAAAAGCACCAGGGAAAAAGGCGCTTTGCGCACCGCTTCGGTCAAGTAGCCGCGCGCGCCATCGGCGTTGCCGAGCATTTTATCTATGCTGTCTTTATTCTGGTATTCGCTCATATCAAGACGGATCATATAATCTTCTTTGCCGAAATAAACTTCCGAAACGGTTTTTGCCAATTCGGTTTTGCCGACGCCGGTCGGGCCCAAAAAGAGAAAATTGGCAATCGGCCGCTTCCCCTCCCTGAGCTCGGCTCTGGCGCGCCTTAAGCTGGCGGCAACCATCTTAACCGCTTCTTCCTGATCTACCATGCGCTCATGGATGAGGTTTTCCAAATTTAGCAATGTTTGGCTTTCTTTCTCGGTTACTTTGGTTATGGGAATACGGGTAATTTCGCTGATAATTTTGGCGACGTCATTTTCCGTTATCATCGCGCCTGCGCCCTTGGTGTCCGCGCCCTTTGTTTTAGACGCTTTAACGGCGACTGATTCCAGAATATCAACCGCTTTGGCGGGCAAGTATTTGTCATGGATATACTTTGAAGCCAATTTAACCGCGCTTTCAATCGCGTTATAGGAAAAATAAACTTTGTATTTGCTTTCCAGCGCGCCAGTCTTGCTTTCAATTATCTGAATCGCCTGGTTGGCGGCCGGCTCTTCAATCTCCACTTTTGACATAACATTGCCAAGGGGCTTGTCTTCTATGTATTTCGCGTAATTCCGGTTTGTGGCTGACGCCAAGCAGTAAAAACTTCTTCTCTCCAAAGCGCCGGCCAACACTTCCGACAAATCCAAACTTTCTTCCGCGCCGGCGGTTATGCCGATAAGATTCTCAATATTGTCTATATAAAGAATAATATTGCCCGCTTTTATAACTTCGTCAATGGCGATTAGCAATCTTTCCTCGGCCTGGGCCGGCGCGGCGCCGCTTAACAAACGGGCCACATCCAGCTCAACCAATCTTTTGTCTCGCAATATTTCAGGCACATCTTCCTCCACCATCAATTGCGCTATGCCGCCGATTACGGCTCTTTTGCCGACTCCTTCGGGGCCGGTTAAAATCACTCCTGACTGTCCGCTTTCCATGGCTTGAAAAATTTTTTCAATTTCATTATCCCGCCCCACGCAAAGTTCAAGCCGCCCCCATTTCGCCGCTATCGTCAGATCGCGCGCGAAATGATTTAAAACCGGCGTCGCGACCGCCGTATAGGCCCTGTCCATGCTTGACGCCGGCTTATAGCGCGCCGCCTTGCGGTAAAGCCGGTAATTTTCAATCAGGCGGTCGTTAATCAAAAACCATTGGATCGCGTTATTGATTTTATCGCGGTCTATTTCCAAATCGTATAAAATTTCGCTTAAATTTTTATCGCCTGCCATGCACGGCAATATAAAGTTTATCGCTTTTACTTTTTTCTGTCCCAAATTACGGGCGTCTAAATAAGCGTTGACAAAAACCTCTTTAATTTCGTTGGATAATTCCGTTCTGCCGGCGCCCGGCTCCGCCAAGGCCAATTGCCTTTTTATTTTTTTAATCAGCTGGCCGATATCAATGTTAAGCCGCGAAAAAAGCGCCATGGCTTCATTGCTGTTGAATAAACTGAAAAACAAATGCATTGCTTTTACTTCCTTGTGACCGGCTGAATCGGCTAAAACAAAAGCTCTTTCAACAATTTCCATGGCTTCGCGGCTGAATCCGAGGGAAACCTCAATCTTGAATTTGCCGCGCGATCTTTTCAATTCGTTCCAGTTGTTCGGGAAATCCGCCGGATTGTCTTTCTCGCCGTATTTGATTTTCTTTATTTTCTGCTTTGAAGCTTCTTCTTCGCTCAGCCGGTAGGCGACAAACATCGCGGCTATCATACTCAGCCAAAAAATAAACAACAGCCAATGTTTTTCGCTCCAGAAGAAAAAATCCTCAATGTCCGCCTTGCCTGATTGTTTGATTTGCCAAAGCCAAAATAACAGCGCCCCCAAGCCGGTCAAACTGATTACGAAAGCCGTGAAATTTATTATTAAATTCGCTTTTCTTTTTAAATGGCTTAATTTTATAACCGCTTTGCCTAAATTAAAACCCCAATAATAAAACTGCCCGCGGTCATGCGCGCCCAAGCCGATGCCGCCGCAATTAGGGCACGGCAGGCCGAATTTTTTCTTTCCCGCGCCTTCGCAAACGGGACAGATGATGAATTGAGTTGTTTGTTGTTTGGTTTCTTCTGTCATTTCATTTCTGTCATTCCCGCGAAAGCGGGAATCCAGGGTTAAGCGAGTAAAATCTGGATTCCCGCTTTCGCGGGAATGACAAGAGGAAGAGCGAATTAGAATTATATTAGTTGATAAACAATTTCGTATATCACAAAGAGCGGCAATAATACCCAAATCCAAAAAAACACAAAAGCGACAACAAGCCAAAACAGCATGGCGATGCCCCTTACGATAATCTGGAACAGCCGCATAAAAAAACTGATCAGCATCCCCTGCCAATCATATTGGCCGTACATCGGCTTATGGATATTTTTAATCCAAACCAAAAGAGCCAGGGATTTTTCCCTGTTTTTCAAAAAAACTTTTAATTTCAACAATAACTGAACAAGCCCCTTGGAATACCACCACAAAGGAAAAAAAACAATATCTCTCGCCAATTCCGCTAAAATTTTCACGCCGTAAACAGCAAAGTTGTTAGTTAGCATTTTAATAAATTTTATTTGATTAACCGTGTTTATATTATAACATATTTAACAAATGCTATACAATACGGCCGCCTCTTGACAGATTTTTAACCGTTCTGTATTATATAAATACAAGAATAAAATAACAACAAGGGCCCCGAGGGGCTGTTTTTTAATTAACAAAATTATATGAACAAATTAACCGGCTATATTAAATCTTCAATAGAAGAAATGAAAAAAGTAACTTGGCCGACAAAAAAAGAAACCCAAAATTACACATTTCTCGTAATCGGGATCAGCCTGGCTGTCGCCGCTTTTTTAGGCGCTTTGGATTACATTTTTACAATCGGACTTGAGTTAATAATAAAATAAATTTATATGGCTAAACAAATTTTACAACAAGGCCGCAGATGGTATGTTCTGCACACTTACTCGGGCTATGAAGAGAATGTGTCTCAAAACCTAAAGCAAAGAATTGAATCCATGGACATGGAAGACAAGATTTTTAATATTTTAATACCGATAGAGAAAAAAATTAAGATAAAAAACGGCAAGCGCAAAATCGTGGAAGAAAAAATCTTCCCCGGCTATGTTTTGGTTGAAATGATCGTTAATGATGATTCGTGGTATGTTGTCAGGAATACGCCCAATGTAACCGGCTTTATCGGAACAGGCACCATCCCCACCCCGATCTCTGAAAATGAAATAAAGGACCTGCAAAAACGGATGGGCGTTGATGAGCCAAAGTTTAAAATTGATGTCTCAATCAATTCCCCGGTCCGCATCACAGACGGCCCCTTTAAAAATCTTGAGGGCAAAGTTGTTGATATTGACGAGGCAAAAGGAAAAATCAAAGTCTTGGTTTCCATGTTCGGGCGGGAAACGCCGGTGGAACTGGACTTTTTACAAATAAAAAAGATATAATTAAGTCATTAAAAAATTTACAACAAATATGGCTAAAAAAATATTAACCAAAATCAAATTGCAGATTCCCGGCGGCCAGGCCAATCCGGCGCCGCCAATCGGCCCTGCTTTGGGCCAGCATGGCTTGAATATTTCTGAATTTTGCTCTAAATTCAACGATGCTACAAAGGATAAAATGGGCGATATCGTGCCGGTGGAAATCACCGTTTACGAAGATAGGAGTTATACTTTTATAATGAAGACTCCTCCAGCCGCGGAATTGTTGAAAAAATACGCCAAATTGAAAAAGGGCTCCGGCAAACCGCTTACTGAGAAAGTCGGCTCAATTTCAAAAGAACAACTGAAAGAAATCGCCGAAATTAAAATGCCCGACCTGAATGCTAACGACATAGAAGCGGCGATGAAAATTATCGCCGGAACTGCCAGACAGATGGGAATTGAGATTAAGTAATTTTAGATTTTTTTATTAATTTAATTTTGTGGGAGTCCGCCCGAGGCGGACGCCTGCACCACGAAAATTATGCCAAAAAAAGAACAAAAAAAAGTTGAGTTTGATAAAACCAAGGCTCATACAATTGAAGAAGCGATTGAACTAACCAAAAAACTGTCAAAAACCAAGTTTGACGCCTCGGTTGAAATTCATTTCCGCTTAGGCGTTGATCCGCGCAAAGGCGACCAGCAGGTAAGGACGGCTGTCAATTTGCCTCACGGCACCGGCAAAACCGTCAAGGTGGCCGCTTTTGTTTCTCCGGGAAAAGAAAAAGAAGTAAAAGAAGCCGGCGCCGATTACGTTGGCGGCGAAGAATTAATCGCGGAAATCAAAAAAACCGAAAAAACCGATTTCCAAGTCGCGGTGGCGGAACCGGCTATGATGAAGAGTTTGGCGCCGATCGCGAAAATTTTAGGCACTCGCGGGCTGATGCCTTCGCCCAAAAACGATACGGTGACTGTTAATCCGGCAAAGACCGTGGCGGAGCTTAAAAAAGGCAAGGTGAGCTTTAAGAACGATGATACGGGCAATGTCCATACGGCAATCGGCAAAGTTTCTTTTGATTCAAAACAATTATTGGAAAATTACCAAACCTTGCTGGAAGCGATAAAAAAAGCCAAGCCATCAAGCTCAAAAGGCGTTTATATTAAAAATATCGCCATCAGCTCGTCAATGGGGCCGGGCATTAAAGTAGCAATATAAATTTTACATGTATTATATAAAACAACTCAATTATTGAGTTGTTTTTATTTTGATTTTTTCTGATTTGCCCTATTTTTTTAAATTTGGTAGAATAAAAATACTTCAAGTGGATAACTTTAATTAAGGAGGTTTTTTAAAAACCTTATTTTTTATCTTTAAAAATATGCAAGAACAACAGGAACAACAAAAATATATTCGCCCTTCCTGGGACGAATACTTTATGAAAATCGTTGAAATGGTGGGCGCTCGCGGAACCTGCGACCGAGGCCGGGCGGGATGCGTCATAACAAAAGACAAAAGAATAATTTCAACCGGCTACGCGGGTTCGCCAATCGGCTTGGCGCACTGCGATGAAATCGGCCATGAAATGCACATAGTAATCCATCCGGACGGCCATCAGTCCAGCCACTGCATCAGGACAACCCACGCCGAGCAGAACGCGATTTGCCAAGCCGCCAAATTCGGGATTACTTTAGACGGCGCGACAATTTACGTTAAAATGACGCCTTGTTATACCTGCGCCAAAATGATAATAAACGCGGGAATAAAAAGAGTGGTTTGCGCCAATGATTACCATGCCGGCTCAAGAAGCAAGGAAATTTTCGCCGAAGCCGGAGTTCAGCTGAAAATATTAAATCATGAAGTATTGCCTTACGCCAACCAAAATCCGAATGAAACGCAAGCCGATATTCAGGACAAGCAAAACGATATAATTATTTTTTAAAAAACAATTTTAAAATTATGGCTGATGTTTTTATTTATGATGAATTTAATCCTGAAGATTCGGCGATGATGCAAGCGCTTTATTCAAGAAGCCCCAAAAGCGTTGCGGAGCATGTTGAAAAAGTCAAAGCGACCGGATCCGGCAAATTTATGGAGCAATTTTATGTCGGCTACGGCCACTTAAGCATTGCCGACTGCGGAAGCACGACAATCTTTATTGAAAAAATCAGCACCCTGGCCGATAAAGCCATTCAGGACTGGCCTTTATACAGCGGCCAGGAAACAAGCACGAGATATGTGGATATGTCCAAACAGCCGATAATTGACCCCCTTGGCTCCGAAAATTCAAGGGAAGTATTAAATCAATGGATGAAATTTTATATTGAAAGCCAGGAAACCGTTGAAAACCACATTAAAAACCTATACCCGAAAAAAACCGATGAAGATGAAACGGTTTATCTGAAGGCCGTGAAAGCGCGCGCTTTTGATATAATGCGCGGGTTCCTGCCCGCCGGAATCACCACCCAGCTAAGCTGGCACACGAATCTGCGGCAAGCTTGGGATAAATTGGCGTTGCTGAGATACCATCCCCTAAAAGAAACAAGGGAAATAGCGGAAAATATTTTATCAAAACTAAAAGAAAAGTATCCGCACAGCTTTTGCCACAAGCTTTACGAAAATCAGGAGCAATACCGCGATTTCGCGGCGAAAAATTATAATTACTATTTTCCGGACAGCCCCGCTATGGATTTCGCCTGTTCCGCGCGCGTTGATTCCGAAGAGCTGAACAAATACGCGGATTTGCTGCGAAAGCGCCCGACAAAAACGAATCTGCCGCACTTTTTAACCGAACTGGGCTTGATAACTTTTGAATTTTTATTGGATTTCGGCTCATTCCGCGATATACAAAGGCACAGAAACGGCGTGTGCCGCATGCCGCTTCTCACGACAAAGCCGGGCTTTAACCAATGGTACTTGAACCAGCTGCCCGGAGATATAAAAATGGAAGCGGAGAAACTGATTGAAGAACAGACAAATAAAATCAACGCGCTGGAAACATCAAACGAAATTAAGCAGTACTATATCGCTTTAGGGTTTAATATGCCGTGCAAAGTCACCTACGGCTTGCCGGCGGCGGTATACGTAATTGAGCTTCGCTCCGGCAAAACCGTCCACCCCACCTTAAGGAAAATAGCCCATAAAATGCACAATAGCTTAATGGAAAAATTTCCTAATCTGACGCTCCATTCTGATTTGGAAAAAGATGATTGGGATATTAGAAGAGGAATACAAGACATAACCAACAAATAAAATTATGCCAAATAACAAAAAAATTATCGGCTTAGCCGGAAAAATCTCTTCGGGCAAAGGCACTGTTGCCAAATACTTGGAAGAAAAAAACAACGCCGTAACCTACCGCTTTTCCACTATTCTGCGCGACATTCTTAACAGATTGCACAAAGAAATAACCAGGGAAAACATGCAAAACCTGTCTACCATTTTAAGGCGGGGTTTTGGCGAGGATATATTGGCAAAAGTTATCGCCGAAGATGTTAAAAAAGAAAATAACAGTTTAATCGTGGTTGACGGCATCAGGCGCCTGGCTGACATAAAATATTTAACAAAATTGCCGAATTTTAAATTGGTTAAAATAATCGCTGACTCGAAAATCAGGTACCAAAGATTAATCCAGCGGACCGAAAACCGCGGCGACACGCAAAAAACTTACGAGGAGTTTCTGGCTGATGAAAAAAAAGAGGCGGACGCCGAGATACCTGTTGTAATGGAAAACGCCGAGATTGAATTAAATAACAATGGAAATTTGGAAGAGTTATATAAGCAAATTGAGGAGTTGTCATTCCCGCGAAAGCGGGAATCCAGATTCTAAGCGCTAACTCCTGGATTCCCGCTTTCGCGGGAATGACAGAGTAGAATTTAATAGTTTTATAATATGAGTAATGGAAAATTCATCGTGCTGTACGGCATAAACAATTTGGGCAAAACTACGCAGGCGGAAATGCTGGCGGATAGATTAAATTTACACGGACAAAGAACGGAATATTTAAAATACCCGATTTATAATCTTGAGCCGTCCGGAACAATATTGAATAATTATTTAAGGCAAGGCAATTTTTATAATTTAACTCCTCGCGAAGCGCAAATTATTTATTGCTTGAACAGAACGCAGTTTGAAAAAAAATTAATTGAAAAACTGGAAGCAGGAACGAACATTATCGCCGAAGACTATACGGGCACGGGGCTGGCATGGGGCATCGGCGCCGGCGTTGATGAACAATTTTTAAAATATATTAATTCCCATCTCTTGAAAGAAAATATCGCTTTCTTATTTGACGGCGAACGGTTTAAAAACGCGGCGGAAAACGAACACAGGCATGAAACCGATGAAGATTTAATTAACAAAGTAAGGCGCGCCCATCTTAATTTAGCCGAAGAATACGGCTGGATAAAAATTAACGCCAACCAATCCATAGAACAAATCCATAACCGGCTATGGCAAGAGGTGGTTAAAATTATAGAGCCGCTTCAACAAGCTGAAAAATTGGCGCCTGATTTTAAATGGTTGCACGAACAAAATATAATTTCTCAAAATCAAAATTACCCAATTAAAGTTACGCGCCTCTCCCCTGTCGCCAAATTGCCGACAAGGGCGCGCCAAAGCGATGCCGGGCTTGATTTATATTCGGCCGATTATTATTCTCTGATGCCGGGCGAACGGGCGATTATTAAAACCGGAATTAAAATGGCGATACCGGACGGTTTCGCCGGCTTGATTTGGGATAAGGGCGGAATCGCCAGAGACGGCATTCATACGATGGCAGGCGTTGTTGACGCCGGCTTCAGGGGCGAAGTTACGGTGAATTTAATAAATTTAAGCCAGGATATTTACAATATAGCGCCGCAACAGAAGGTGGCGCAATTATTAATTCAAAGAGTTGAATTGCCGGATATTATTGAAGAAGAAATTATTGACGCGACTGAAAGGGGCGAAGGATGTTTCGGCAGCACCGGGATGTATTAAAAAAATAGATTCTTTGGAATTTTGTGTGGGTAAAATAAAGTTTTTAGAAAGAAATAAAACTTTTCTGTCATTCCCGAAGCCGAAGGCTATCGGGAATCCAGGGGCGAGCCGTATTGATATTGTGTATTGACTAGAGATTAATTCACGCGCTTATGTCTCCCTCCTGGATTCCCGCTTTCGCGGGAATGACAGGAGAAAATTATTCAACAGTCTAAATATATAAAATTAAAAATATAAGGAGGTGTTGCACTTTGAAAACTTCAGAAAAAAGAAAAATGAAAAAAGAAATAGTAAAAAAAATAGACTTTAGTGAAATGAAAAATTTAATGCCGAAGCAGATTAAAGCGATGAAAAGAGACATAAAAGCCGCTGGCAAAAAAGTTTTGGCGGAAATGTCCCGCAGGGGTATGGGGTATTAAAAAGGAGGAATAAAAATGGCGATACCGATTTGGTGCGATAATTGCGGACCATATTTTCTGGGAACAGATAACGCAATTGCAGAAGTTGATAAAAAAACTGGCATTGTAATAATTACAACAAAATGCCCGATTTGCAAAGAAAAAGGCATAGGCATGGCAAGAAATTCGGATATGATAACTACTGCTGAAAGGAGCGCGGCCGCAATAAAGCCAAGAAGTTTTGATGCGATAGATGCGATAATTAATAAAAAAAATAAGGAGGAAATAAAAATATGATAAAGACAGGGTTGCGCTAAGCAACCCTTTTTTTCTTGCTTTTTTTGCCGTTTTAAGGTAAGATAAAAAAAAGAAGTTGGAAAAGCGGACGGGATATTGAAGTCCCGAGCGCTCGGGACGAAAATAGCCCGTACGCCATTTCGCCAAATTTCGCATACGCACCGCTCCTTTTAGTCGCGTTGCGTCTGCTTTGCACATTATGGACTATGATATAATAATCGGTTTGGAAATACACGCCGAATTAAAAACCAAATCAAAGATGTTCTGCTCCTGCCCGCTTCGCCAAAGCTCCAGCGAGGCGAGTGATAATGACGCCACAGGCAAAAAGCCGAATACCGCTGTCTGCCCGATTTGCCTGGGGCACCCGGGAACGCTTCCGACCATCAATAAACAAGCCGTGGAATGGACGATTTTAACCGGATTGGCGCTTGACTGCAAAATCAACCGGTTAAGCAAATTTGACCGAAAAAATTATTTTTATCCGGACTTGCCAAAGGGCTACCAAATTTCGCAATACGACCTGCCTTTGGTTTATGGCGGATATCTGGAAATTGGCGGCCAGCCTATTAAAATAACCCGAATTCATTTGGAAGAAGACACGGGGAAATTAACCCATCCGAATAATAAAAAATATTCCTTGGCCGACTATAACCGCGCCGGCACTCCCTTAATGGAACTGGTAACGGAACCTGTAATTAAAGACGCGCAAACCGCGAAAAAATTCTGCCAAACCTACCAGCAGATTCTGCGCTATTTGAATATAAGCAACGCCGATATGGAAAAAGGCGAAATGCGCTGCGAGGCGAATATCAGCGTGCAGGAAAAGGGCAAATGGGAATATAAAGGCGGATGCGAGATAAAACCCCTCGGGAACTATAAATTAAACCCAAAGGTTGAATTAAAAAATATCAACTCTTTCAAAGCCGTTGAAAAAGCGATTGACTATGAAATTAAGCGGCAGATACAAGCTTTAAAAAGCGGGGAAAAATTAATTCAGGAAACGCGCGGCTGGAACGAAGACAAGGCCAAAAGTTTCAGCCAAAGAGCCAAGGAAACCTCGGCTGATTACCGCTACTTTCCCGACCCTGATTTGCCGCCGCTTAAAATCGGCGAAAAATGGATTAACGAAATTAAAAGCCGGCTTGTGGAATTGCCTCATAAAAAACTTGAGCGATTTAAAGAGCAGTATGATTTCACCGACGAAATAGCGGAAATTTTAGTCAGCGATAAAGATTTGGCTGATTATACCGAACAAGTTGTTTCCGAACTGCAAGAATGGATTGATTCATACGGCGATGACTGGGAAAGGCAAAAGAAAAAATTAGCCAAAGCCGCGGCCGACTGGCTTGTTGGCGAGTTGTTTAAATATTTAAAATGTGATAAAATAACCATTAAGGATATAAAAATAACGCCGGAAAATTTCGCCGAATTGATTACCTTGGTTTATCAAGGTAAAATCGGTTCTTCGGCGGGCCAGACTATTTTAGGGCAAATGTACAAAAAAGGCGGCGATCCGACGCAAATTATGGCTGATTTGGGGCTTGAACAAATTGACGACAAGCGTGAATTGGAAAAAATTATAGATGAAATTATAGCAAAAAACCCGCGGCAAGTTGAAGGATATAAATCAGGCAAAGAAAACATCCTGCAATTTTTCGTCGGACAAACTATGTCAGCCACGAAAGGAAAAGCCAATCCGAAAGTAGCCGCTGAAATTCTTAAAAAAATTCTTACAAAATAATATAAATAATATAAAGGTCGCTATTTAAATTTTAAAATACATAATTAATTTAAACAAAAAACTATGTCTTTCATGGAATTTTTAAAAAATTTATTCGGCAAAAAAGAAGAAACAGAACAGCAGCCGCCCGCGGAGCAGCCGGAACAACCGGAACAGCCGACCGTTGAACCGATGGAACAACCGGAACAGCCCGCCGAAGAAGAAAAAACTCAACAATAAGAAATAAAAATACCGCTCCGGTCGCTACCGGAGCGGTATTTTTATTTGACAAAATAAATTATGGCGCGATAAATTTTTTTATCAACATCTCCGCCTCTGCCCTATTTTTTACCCAATTAATCTTTTCGCCCTGCCGCTCCCATCTTTTAAACCAAGTTATTTGTTTTTTCGCGAACTGCCTGATAGCCGTATTTAATTTTTCAACCATTTCATCGTAAGTCAGCTTTTTTCTTAAATATAAAGAAATATATTTATACTCCAAGCCAAAACTTTCCAACCGCTTCCAGCTCACTCCTTCTTCGCGCAACCGTTCAACCTCGCCTATCATATCTTCTTTTTCCAGCCGCTCAACCAATCTTTTATAAATTCTCTTATACAAAATTTCGCGCGAACGGCTTACGCCTATTAACAACGCGCCATATTTATTATTTTTTTTGGCGTCTCCCGGCGTCTCCCTGCGTAAACTGGCGATTTCAAGATATCTGATTAATCTTCTCTTGTTTTTCCTGTCGCTTTCATTCAACTTGCCGGCAAACTTATGATTTATCTTTTTTAACAGCGCGAAAAGCCGGTCCGCGTTTTTCTTTTCCAGTTTTGCCCGCAATACTTTGTCCGGTTTTACCCGGCTTAAATTATAGCCGTCAACAACCGCCTGCAGATACAAGCCGGTGCCGCCGACTAAAATCGGCAATTTTCCCCGGCTTAAAATATCGTCAATCGCCTCATAAGCAAGTTTCTGATATTTAGCCGCGTTAAACTCCGTTTTCGGGCTTACAATATCTATTAAATAATATAGAATTTTAATTATTTTATATTTTTTAATTTTTGAATTTTGAATTTTGAATTTATTTGGGATTTGGGATTTGGGATTTGGGATTTTCAACATGTATTCATCCAAATCTTTGCCCGTCCCCGCATCCATTCCTTTATAAACCTGTCTTGAGTCCGCGGACACAATCTCGCCATTGAATTTATAAGCAAGCTTAACCCCCAGACCGGTCTTGCCACTGGCAGTCGGGCCTAAGATAACTATAATTTTTTTGTTTTTTGTTGTATTCATAAAATTGACAAATTCGCTTATTATAGTAAGATAACTTTATAAATAAAATCAAAGGGGGATTAAATGAATAATTGCGTTCTTTCAAACCAGCAACGATTAATAATATCAAATTATCAAGGCGAAAAAAATGTAATTCAAATCGGTTTTACCACCCGGCAATTCGGCGACTGTAGAATTGAAAACAGCGAACATGATTTAAAAATTGACCAGCTAATGCGCATATTCCAAGCTGACGAATGCGTAAGAATGGTGCCGAACCATACGCCGAAAATCATGCTTTCTCTGGTTCTTGAAGGCGATAAAATAAAAACCGCTAACTGCGACGGTATAATCCACTTCAAGCCAAAACAGCCGGAATTTGTAAGTTTGATTCACTGCGGTTGGAAAACCATTGCTGAAAACATAGTAGAGAAAGCTGTAAAAAACATTTTGTTTTGGTGCCCGATTTCCTCGCGCGACATTAAAGCTATAATCTACGGCGGGATCTGTCCACTCTGCTATGAGGTTGATTCTGACGTCATTGAAAAATTTCAAAAACATTCCGATTGTTTTAGGGCAGGCGCGAAACCAGGCAAGTACCATCTAAGCTTGGCAAAAATTATTAATCAAAAACTGCTACGCAAAGGATTGTGCCGCGAAAATATTAGAATTATTAATATATGCTCCCATTATCACAATTTTAGGCATATAAACTCAAGCTACCGCTATGTCTGGGATTACGATCCCCTGCTCTTTTCCCACCGCCGCGGCGAACCGGAGCGAAATCTTGTGTTGGCAAAACTGAAAAATGATAATATTCTTATCGCCGGTACCACGGGCAACTGCCCGTATGTTATTTTGTATAACGCTTAATCGTAAAATCATCGCGCCCCGAGCAACTTACCGCTTGGGGTTTTTTTATTAATTGTATTTTTATAACCAGACATTTAGTGTCGGGTACCCGACACTAAATGTCAAATTATTTCACAATCTCTCCTTCCAGCCCAAAACCCCGAACTTTATTAATTTTAACTTTAACAAACTCTCCGATAATAGTCCTGATTCCTAATTCCTGCTTGCCCGCCGAATTGGGGGGATTCTTAATCCCCAGTTTCACATTTTTTGCGGTTTCCGTTTTCCCGTACCATTCCCCTCTTTTGTTTCTCCCTTCAACCAAAACATCAACAATTTTGCCGATATATTTTTTATTGTTCTCCAGCGCGGTTTTTCTTAAAATTTTCATTAATTCCTCTTCCCTTCTCTTCTTCTCAATTTTTGAAACATTATCCTTTAATTTTTCAGCCGCGGTTCCCGGGCGCGGGCTGTATCGGGAAATATACGCCATATCAAATTTCACTTCTTTGAACAATTTTACGGTATTGTTAAACTGCGCTTTAGTTTCGCCGGGAAAACCGACAATTACATCAGTTGTGATTGAAACATCCGGCAAACCGCGCCTGATTTTTTTTATTAAACTTTTATAATGGCTTACTGTATAATTTCTATTCATTTTTTTCAGCACTTCATCGTCCCCTGCTTGAACCGGCAGATGAATATGGCGGCACGCTTTATCGCTCGCGGCAATCGCTTTAATCAGCTCATCGCTCATATCCTTGGGGTGGCTGGTAAAAAATCTAATCCAAAAATCTCCCGGAATGTCATTAATTAACTTAAGTAATCCGGAAAAATTTATAAATTTAAGTTTTGAATTTTGTCCGCCAGCTGGCGGATTGGATTTATTTGTAATTTGTAATTTGCTCGCCTCGCTATCGCTTTGGCGAAGCGGGTAATTTGTAATTTCAGATTTGTAGCTGTTCACATTCTGCGCGATTAATATTATCTCTTTATAATCCTTTTTTACCAAACATTTAATCTCCTTTAAAATATCCTCCGCCGGCCTATAAACCTCCCTGCCGCGGGCGCGCGGAACGACGCAATAAGAGCAAAAATTATTACAGCCATTGCCAATCGGCACAAACGCGGAAAATTTAGAACTGTATTTCGGCTTAATTGACAAATAATCATCCTTATCGCAACTTATTTTATCTTTCTGTTTTTTGTTTGAAAATTGAAAATTCGTAAATTGATTGAAAATTGAAAATTGAAAATTGAAAATTTTATTAATCGGCATCCACGCATCCACATATCCGTTCAATCTTCGTTTCACATCTTCCCTGTTCACCAAGCATCCGGTTAAAATAATTTTCACCTTTGGATTTTCTTTTTTTATCTTTGGAACTAAACCGTAAATCCTGTCCTCGGCCGATTGGCGCACGCCGCATGTAACCAATATAACCAAGCCGGCCTTTTCTCTTTCGGCCGACTTTTTATAACCGCGTTTTTCCAAATGCCCGGCTATTCGCTCGCTATCGGATTTATTCATCTGACAACCGATTGTTATTATATAATATGTTTTCATAAAGCTAATATTAACAAAAAATATAATAAAAAGCAATAAAAAAGGCGATTTATTTCAAAACCGCCTTTTTATTTTACGCTTTTAAATATAACTATTATTCTTGAGTCTCGCTTGATTCATCAATAATTTCCTCCTCGGTATCAGTCGTTGTGTCTTCAGCTATCGCGTTACCGGCGTCATCAGTCGTTATTTCGCTTACTATTTCATTGACATCGTCAAGCGAAGCGGTTAACGGCTCTTCCACTTCGGGCAGAGAACTCACAACGACAATCGTATCGGCGGTAATAATTGTGGAATTCTTGTTTCTTGTTCCCCTTACGCGGACTTTGTCATTGACTTTTATATCGGAAATCGCGGCGTTGGTGTTGGTGCCGACTACAATTTTAGTCTTATCAGTTACCGCCACTTTTACCGATCTTGCCGGCTGCCTTTTTATCAGGTCGCCGATTTTTACTTGATTATGCGTTATTCTTGCTATTTTAATTATTTTCTGTTTTATGGTTCTGGTAAATTTGCCGACTTTTTCAGTAATTACGATTTTTATCCTCTCTTTTAAGCTTTCCCTAAGCTTGGCTTGGTTAGCTGTTTGCGCCGTTACTGTTTCATCAGCTTCTTTCAGTTTTTCTTTTAATTTTTTTTGTGTTAACTGCTTGACAGCCGTCCAATCCATCATCAAATAACCGCCCGCGGCATTCACCTCGGTTACAATGCCGGCGTGCCCTCGGGTTGATGTTTTCCAAATTGTATTGTCTTTGATTAATTTCGCGTCAACCGTGCCGTCGTCGTTAACTCGGCCGACAATCATTAAATCATCCCCTACCGCCAATTCATCCAAGGCGGTTTTTCCGAAATATTTGCGCACTATTTGCGTATTTTCCGTTACATTTACCGTTACTAACGCGCCTTCCGTTCCGATTAAATTATTAACGTCATTGGCTTTGAGCCCCGGGGTTTTTTCAATTTTAATCTGAATTGTTGTTGGCGCGATAACATTACTCATTCCAACTAATGTGGCTCGCGGAGTAAAGGTGCGAATTTTCATGAACAAAGCCGCTCCTCGGCGCAAAACCACCGCGATTTTGGCAACAGGATCCTGGCCGGCTCTAAGCAACAGTCTTACCCTGATTCTGTCATTTATAGCCAAGTCGTCAACTGTCGCCGGATTTTTTAAGCCGGAGACAAATTTGGTGCCGTCATCGTATTTGAAAGTATATTCTTTGTTCGCCCATTGATAGGTTATGGATTTTGTCTCTTTGTTAATTTTCGTAATCCAGCCGTTCGCTCCCCTGTTTTCCGCGATTTTAATTGACAAATTCACTAACACTGATGGCTCAACATTGCCGGTATTTTCGTTTTTCTTGCCGATAACCCTGATCTGGTCGCCCGGAACCCAATCGGACAAGCTGGTTGTCTGGTCTTTTCTCTGGCCCAACACCGTGTTCGCGGTTACGTTTACGGTGTAGTCAGCCTGCGTCTTGTTGTCGCGGACGATTAAATTCGTCGGAATATCGGTTGAACCGACTTCAACCAGCATGCCGGCGAAATTTACATCGTTTGTAGCTTCGTATAACCCTGATTCATTCGCGGGGTTGGCGCAGGCGAAATCGTAAGATACGTCCACGCCGGCCGCCTCGGCCGCTTCGGCGCTCGCGTAATTATTTCCGTCCATGCCGCAGACCTGGCTGTCGGCTGAAACAATCGGGGCCATGGCGAATGTTGAAAACATCATCGCCAAAGCCAAAGAAATAATAATAATTTTTTTCATACTTTTTTCTTTATTATGAGTTAAATTATATTTTTATTATAACATATTGATAAATAAAAACAAAACCCTTTTCTGAAAGGACTTTTAATATTATTCGGAGCGGGTAGGGTTTAGGCATATTCAAGCTTTACCGAAGCGATAATCGGATTTTTTACCTCAGCCTTTTTAGGAAGCGGAATATCTTCAAAATATAATTCTAATGCCTCTTGCAGCATAGCCAAGGCTTCTTTTTTGGTATCGCCAAAACTGGATATGGCGGTGTTTAAATTCCATGCCACATAATATTTTCCTTCTTTCCAGACCGCGTTTTTTAAATTTATTTTGCGCATATTTTTAAATTTATTTTATATTAATATAACACCAACTTGAGAAAAATAAGTCAAATTCAGGAAAATTGCGCCTGCCCGCCTCTGGCGAGAATGCCCGAAGCCCGAAGCTCCTTTCGCGCAACATTCGCGCAAGAAATTAATGACGGCTGATAGGAATGCCGTTTGCGAAATAACAGTCAAGACGAATCCGCGCCACAAAGCCGGCTCATTAGAGAGTCAGCTTTAATATGTTTATCAGTAGCTAAGGGGTTTGACAGGGATATAATTAGTTATCGGATGTAATTAAAAATTTTTATTTTATTGCAACCATCTATAGGCATCAGCTTCTGACACCCCAAGTCCCAGATTTCTCATGATATTGAACGCATCCTCTGGACGACCCAAATAATATCTTTTACTGTTTACTGGATGTACATACCAAGCTTCGCCATTATTTTCTACTTGTAAGAAGATCTTTCCGTTTTGCTTTTTCGCATAACTAATGTCATGAGCTTCAATTTTGTTACATTTAGGCACATAGCTTGGGCAATTGTCATCAGCCACAGGAATTTTTTCTAGATTTTTATTAGAGATACCAACGCCTTGCCCACGCATTATGTTAAAAGCATCATCTGGTCTACCGAGATAGAAAAATTTACCCATTTTTCCAGAGGGAACTGGTGGAACATAATAAGCCTGGCCATCCTTTTCTACGCGCAAAATAATTCTTCCGCTTATTCTTGAAAAAAATTGTATTCCTCTTTCTACTGACTCCATCGCGCATTTATAATTATTTTCATAAGTACAATCTTCTGCCGCGTGGTTGGTGCAGGCGAATTCATAGGAAACATCCACCCCGGCCGCTTCGGCCGCCGCGGCGCTCGCGTAATTGTTTCCGTCCATGCCGCAGACCTGGCCGCTTGATACCGCCAATGCCGGCATGGCCGAAAAAATCATCGCGCAACAAATAAGCGCGAAAAATAATTTTTTTTGCATAATTTTTTTCATTAAACTTACCTGAAACAGCCTTTACAAGCAAGTTTAAATGGATAAAATTAATTATATCTATTGGAATGAAATTGAAATCGGAACAAATTTATTTTTTTAATTCATTAAACTATTGTGATATTCTTTTATCCCATCTTCGCCGCTAAATTTTATAGCTAACGCATAATCTTTGACGCTATTCAGATCTTTGGCTTGAGCGTCTGTCATTGGTTTCTCAAATTTTTTATATAACATTCTAATTAAATAATCTAATTCAAAATCATTAAGCTTTAAATCAGTGTAATTATTGAGCGAATTTTGATTTTCTATGCTTTTTGTGGTATGCGTTACTCCTTCGGCATTATCTTTTTCTGGATTTCTTTGTATTTCAACATAACCGCCAATGTCAGTTTTCCCAGGAATAACCGGTGTTATATGACCGACTTTTTCTTCGGTTTGAAAAATCATTACTTTTTTGTCATTGCTGCTGTCAAAAACAACTTTGTATCTTCCTGCATCAAATACTTTTGGGTATTCCGGCGATTTTTTATTCTCCTGTTCTATACTGTCAGTTGTATGTTCAATGGTTGTAATTTCACTGTCACATAATTCATCAATATAAATTTTTATTTCCGGCCTGATTTTTGATAGATCAATATTGGCAATAAAATTATCATCATTTGTTTTTTGCTTATTGAATATTAAAAAGAATAATGCGCCAACTACAGCTAAAAGCGCAATAACCAAGATAATTGTTGTGATTTTTTTCATACTTTTTTCTTTATACGCACATTATTAATCATTTGCGCGTAAATATTATGAATTAACTATGTTTTTATTATAACATATTTGATATCAAGGAACAAATACCCGCATCAAATCATCTAAAATGACACCGAAGGCCTCCTTGATACATCATCTAAAATGACACCGAAATTTATGGTAAAATATTGGATTAATTTATTAACCCAATAAAACCATGAACACAGAAGCAAAAAAACAATATATGGA
>JAUYAT010000026.1 GCA_030693295.1 bacterium | reverse complement strand
TGTCAATTGATTTATTCATGGCAATCATGCCCTCTTTTTGGCTGGTTTGGATAACAGAGTCAATCTGCCCGACTTGATGAGTCCTGATTAAATTGGCGATGGCGCGCGTATTAATCATAATTTCGCGGGCCGCCACCAATCCTCCCTTGGCCGCGGGCAGCAATTGCTGGCCTATAACCGCGCGCAGAACCAATGCTAATTGATTATAAATCTGATCTTGCTGATGCGACGGAAAAACATCAACAATTCTCGCGATAGTGTCGGGAGCCGTAATGGTGTGCAGGGTTGATATGACTAAATGCCCTGTTTCAGCCGCGGTCAAGGCCGCGGCGATTGTTTCCTTATCGCGCATTTCGCCGACCATGATAACATTCGGATCTTGCCTTAAGGCGTATTTTAATCCCGAAGCGAAATCTTTAGTGTCAAAACCCAATTCTCTCTGTTCAATAATGCTTTGTTTTTCATTAAACAAAAATTCAATCGGATCTTCAATGGTGATGATATGCGCTTTCCTTTCTTTATTGATAATATTAATCATCGTGGCCAATGTTGTTGATTTGCCGCATCCTGACGGCCCTGTCACAAGAATTAAGCCGTCTTGCATGTGAGTCAACTTGTAAATAATTTCATCAAAGCCAATCTCTTCCGGGGTGGGTATAATATTTGGTATTAAACGGGCTGATAAGCCGATTTTGCCTTCCTGGTAATGCAAATTAATTCTAAAACGAGCGCCAAAAAACTTTTGGGAAATATCAAGCTCACGCTTGCGCTCAAACCTTTCAACGGTTCTTTTATCAATTAAATCAAAAACCGCTTTTTTCAGGTCATCGGCGTCAATCGCGGCATGATTTAATTTAATCAGCTCGCCAGCGATTCGCAGAGCGGGTATGCTGCCGGCGACTAAATGTAAATCAGACGCTTTTCTCTCAACGGCTTGTTGAAAATAAGAAGAAATATCCATAATAAATTTTAGATTTTAGATTGAAAATTTTAGATTTATCTTTCTTTATTATAGCATTAAATAAGGCAAATAGACAAGAAATTTAAGACTTACAATTTAAATTTAAAAACCGATAAAACAATACTCCTAAAACAGCGCCGGCAGTATCAAGTCCTAAATCAATGAAAGAAACAAATCTTCCGGGGATATAGCCCTGATGGTATTCGTCAGTGATGCCGTACAAAACGCAGAAAATAACCGCGAAAAAACTTAATTTCCACTTATAAACTGAATTCCTTTTTTTATCTGTTTGCCGGCTCAACACAGCTCCCATTATTAAATATGCTAAAACGCTGTATAAAAAAACATGCGCCGTTGATTGCTGAGCGCTTGTTGTGTCCGCCGGAAATGAATCAGCGGGAATACCGGACAAAATAAAAATAAATCCCATCCAGGCCAAGGGCAATAAAGTTTTTACTATTCTAACCATAAAGTTCTTTCGTTTCGTAATTCACAATAATTATTTCAGCGCCGGGCTTAGCCGCGCAGCCGGTTAAGAATATAATTAATAAAAAAATTATAAAACGCTTCATATTGTTATTATTGGTTATTGAAGATATTTTCTCCCTCCAAGCTCTTCCGGCAGATACTCTTGCTTTTCTTTATAATCAAAATCCGGCGAATACTTGTAGTCCTTGCCGTAATCCAAATTTTTCATCAACTCGGTTGGCGCGTTGCGGATATGCAAAGGCACGGGCAAATTGCCGTATTCTTTAACGTCGCGAGCCGCCTTGCCGTAAGCGATATATAAATCATTGGATTTTTCGCACTTTGCCATATATACTGCCGTCTGCGCCAATATCACATTGCATTCAGGCATGCCGATAAAATGGCAGGCCTGGTAAGCGGCAACCGCCTGCTCCAGCGCCCGCGAGTTAGCCAGGCCGATATCTTCGGACGCGAAGCGCACCAATCTGCGGGCGACATACAAAGGGTCTTCGCCCGCCTCCAGCATCCGCGCCAGCCAATACAAAGCGGCATCGGCGTCGGAGCCGCGCATTGATTTATGCAGAGCCGAAATAATATTATAATGCTCCTCCCCGTCTTTATCGTAAAATAAATACGATTTTTGAAACGCTTCTTTAATAACCGCCAAATCAATATTCTTGCTTATTGAGCCGGCGTATTCCAGGGTATTCAAAGCCGCGCGCGCGTCGCCGTTGCTCATTCGCGCCAGCACTCCCATTGTTTTGTTGTCAATTTTAATTTTTAATTTGCCCAATCCCCGATCTTTATCAATTAAAGCCCGCTTGATTATTTTAATGATATGCTCTTCGGCCAGCCGCTTTAGCGTAAAAACGCGACAGCGCGAAAGCAAAGCCCCGCGCACTTCAAAACTGGGATTTTCAGTTGTGGCGCCGATTAAAACAATAACGCCGCGCTCAACATGCGGCAATAAGCCGTCCTGCTGCGCCTTGTTCCAGCGGTGGATTTCATCTATAAAAAGAATGGTTTTTTTGTTTAACCTTTTATTCTCTTCCGCTCTCTTTATCGCTTCTTTCAGCTCTTTGACTCCGCTGGCAACGGCGCTGAATTGGATAAAGTCCGATTTGGTCCGCTTGGCGATAATATAAGCCAAAGTGGTTTTGCCGCTTCCGGGCGACCCCCAAAAAATCATTGATGGCAACCTGTCGGATTCAATCGCCCGGCTTAACAGCTTCTCTTCGCCCACAATTTCGTTCTGGCCTAAAAAATCTTCCAGCTTTTCCGGCCGCATCCTGTCCGCCAGCGGAGAATTTTTTATTTGCTTATTCATAACTTCTTTTTACTTCTTGCCCGTCTCCCCCGAATCTTCTTTTTCTATCAGCGTATTCGGCCAATATCAAATCAACATCGCTCTCTTCGAAATCAGGCCAATATTTTTTTATAAACATCAGCTCGCTGTAAGCCGACTGCCAAAGCATAAAGCCGGACAAGCGCTGTTCGCCTGAAGTGCGGACAATAATATCAGGGTCGTCCAATTCTCCCTGATACAAATATTTTTTAATCATGCCTTCATGGACCTGCTCCGGCGCGACTTTATTTTTTATCATTTTGCGCGCCGCGTCAACAATTTCCGCCCGGCCGCCGTAATTAAGGCAGATATTTAAAGTTCCTTTTTGATTAGCCTTTGTTTTATTCATCGCCTCATAGCATAATTCGGGCAGATCCCCGGGCAATTCGTCCACGCGGCCGCTGATCAAAACTTTGCAACCTCGCTGGTTAAAATCGTCTAAATCCCTGTCAAAAGCTATTTTAACCAATTTCATAAGATAATTTACTTCGTCTCGCGAGCGATTCCAGTTTTCAGAGGAAAAAGCGTAAACAGAAATAATGGAAACTCCTCTGCTGAAAAACCACGAAGGCGCTTGTTTCAACTTTTCATAACCCTTGTGATGGCCTTCAATGGAAGGTAAGTTTCTTTCTTTTGCCCAGCGCCGGTTGCCGTCCATAATAATGCCGACATGCTTTGGAATTGTAATTTTTTTATCAGTCATATTTAATATTCTCTATTGGAAATATAATCCGCCAGCTCAATCAATAATGATCTGGCAGTAGCGTCAAAATTATCAATCTTGTTAAGCGCTTTCTTGCTTTTACTGATATAATCGCGTATCAATTCGCCGCAAAGCCGCAATGCGCCGGTTTTCCGCGCAATATCCCTAACTCTATTTATATCTTTTAAATCAATGTCTTTGCCGCCCAACACGCTTTGAACGATTTTTCTCTCTTTACTATTGCATCTTTCCAGCGCCAATGACAGCACCATGGTCTTTTTTCCCTCTCTTAAATCCGAGCCCGCCGGCTTGCCGATAGTTTTTTCTTCGCCCAACAATCCCAACAAATCATCTTGAATTTGAAAAGCTATGCCGAGCGGGATAGCGAATTTGCTTAATTTGTTTAAATCGCTTTCACCAGCGCCGGCTAAAATGCCGCCGATACGCAACGGCTGTTCAAAAGAATAACGCGCGGTTTTATATTTATAAATATTATAAATTTCCTTGTTGCTTGTTTGTTTTGACAGCTGAGCAAAAACATCCAATGCTTCTCCTTGTATCACGTTAAAAATTAAATTATCCAATTCTTCAATAGCTCTTGCTTTCGCCTTGTCGGAAAATTTTGCTTTCATTAATATTTCATATCCCAATGAACAACATAAATCGCCCGCCAATATCCCCATTGAAACGCCGAAAAGTTTGCTTTTATCTTTTGATAATTTAGATTTTACCGAATGCTCAAAATATTTATGCATCGTTGGCTTGCCTCTGCGCAAATCATCCTGATCAATAATATCGTCATGAATCAACAGATAACTATGAATTAACTCAATAAACGAAGCGGCTTTAATAATCTCTCTGCCATTTCTTCCGCCAAATCCCGCGTAACCCAATATAACCAGCAATGCTCTGATTCTTTTGCTCCTGCCGCGGAGCGTAAATTCTTTAACAGCTTCCGTCAGCTTTTCGCAATCTTTTGAAATCTTTTTTGCCTGCCTTGTTTTTATATTTAAAAACTTGCCTAATTCTTGGTTTATTTTCTCTTTATGCGCGCTATAAAAATTTTTAAAATTCATACCGTTTGCAAAATAATTAAATTACGAATTATTAATTATTTTTATTAGCTTAGTCCGCGAAGCCGCTCCGCTTATAATCTTAACATTATTTTTTGAAACTGCAAAATTTTTCGCCAAAAATTCAACCAGCTCTTTATTGGCTTTGCCTTTAACCGGCGGGGCGGCAATATCCATCTTCACGGTTTCATCATCCGTTATTTCCCTGACGGCGGTTTTGGCGGCGCCGGGCCGCGCCTTTATTCTTAAATACAATTCGCCTTTTTCTTTTAATAATTGTTTGTGCTTTGATAACATAACTGCGCATTAAAACCATCTATATTAATTATCTTACCAAATAAATAATAAATTTCCAAATCTGAGCTTAAATCTTCAACCATTGACTTTTTTTATGGTTTACATTATAATAAGATGTTTATGTTCTTTACAATAAAATAAATAAACTGGAGGTTCGTCATGAGACAAAAAATTACAGGACTGTTATTTGTTTTTATTTTTTCAGTCCTGGTTTTCTCCGGGACTGCATTATGTTACAAAAAGAACCCGGACGGGATAAAAATTCAAAAGGGCGATACCTTATGGCAAATCGCCGAAAAGGAAATGGGCAATCCGCTGTTATGGAAAAAAATTGCCAAGCTGAACGGCATCCGCGATCCTGAAAAATTGCGTATAGGGAAAGTGCTTAAACTGCCATGCGAGTCGGGCAAACCTAACGATAAGCCAACCGATGACAAAAAAATAAAAGCGCCATCGGAAAAGAAAAGGGAAGAAAAAACAGAACCACAAACCGAAATAAGCGCTGAAGGAGAGCATATACAAATAGAAGATGAAAAACCGGAAGATTTAGAACCTGTTGCGACGGAACCGCAAACAGAAAAAGAAGAAAAAACTGAAACTGAACAGCCATGCGGCCTGAAAGATTTAGGCATCCATGGTTTTGTAAAAAACGAAACCGCGTATAGAATTAACCATCCCGAAGAATTTGCCAAAATAAAAAATATATTATTCGTTGGCAAAGAGGGAAAATTTGCGGACAATATAGGATACAAAGCAACCGCGCGGCTTTACTATGATGCCGTATTTGATTTTACCGACAACTTCGCCAAAGGGGTAGAAAAAAACCAAGAGCGCGAAGCCGAGCTTCGCGACGGATTTCTGGATTTTTCTCTGGGGAATTTTGACTTAAGGGTTGGCAAGCAGCAAATCGTTTGGGGGGAAACGGTCGGCGGGCTCTTTTTTGCCGATGTGGTAAATCCCAAAGACTTAAGAGAGTTTATTTTGCCCGAACCGGACCAGATGCGCGTTCCCGTTTGGGCGGCCGATTTGGAATATTTTTACAAGGGCAATCATTTTGAGCTTGTTTGGCTGCCTTTTCCCAAATTTCATGAGCTGGGCGTTCTTGGCTCGGAATTTGAGCTAAAAGGGCCGCCAATGCCCCAAGGAATACCGGTTTATTCTGAAAATTTGGAAAAACCGGCAAAAAAAATAAAAAATCAAGAAGTTGGGTTCAGGATGTCGCGCTTTCTGGAAAAATTGGGATTAGACATATCGGCTTTTGGCTTTTACGGATATGACTATTTCCCAACCGTTTTTAGGGCGCTAAACATAGACCCGGCAACTTCAACGCCTGTAATCACCTTAAAGCCGCAATATGAAAGACTGCCGATCTTTGGAGCGACTTTTTCCAAAGATCTTAACGATATAATCTTAAAAGGAGAGTTGGTATATAACAAAGGCAAATATTTTTCAGTTGATGATTCAACCGACTCTGACGGCGCAGTTAAAAAAGATTTTATTGACTACATCATCGGAGTTGACTATACATTCTTTGGAAAAATAGATTTTAATTTCCAATTTATGCAAAGAATCGTTTTCAACCATGACGACAAAATGATAGACGGCAAAACAAACACTTCAGCTTCTGTCTGGCTAAAAACCGGATTTTTAGACAATAAGCTGGAGCCGGAACTGCTTTTCGTTTTCGGCCTTGATAAAAACGATTATCTATTGAGACCGAAAATTAATTATAAAATAAACGGGTGCTGGCAAGTTGCCGCCGGCGCGGATATATTCGGAGGCGAGCCGAATGGCAACTTCGGCCAATTTGACAATAAAGATAGAACATATGTGGAGTTAAAATATATATTTTAACTCCACTAAAAATAAAAAGCGCGAAGAGGGAGCCAAATATAAGGTTTTCCCTCTTTTTATTTTGCCGCGGCGCTTTGCGCGACTTCAAGATTTTTATGTTCCGTTTTTCTTTTAAGACGGAATAAAAGCCAGCCGGCGGCCCCGTAATAAATAATCAGCCAGCCCGGCCATAAATAATCAACTTGAATATAAGCATAGGGCAATTCAGTTGACCGCTCAACAATAAATATAATATATTTCAATAAAAGCCCGGCCGGTAGAAAAAATAAAACAGCAAGCTGGGGCAGCATTAAACTTAGAATCAAAGCGGTTAAAACCAATGAAATTAATAAAGGCAAAGTCCACAAAACCAACAAATTACTAAGAGGCGCGACAATAGAAATTATAAAAAAATTATAGGCGATAATCGGCAAAGTGAAAACCTGCGCCGCCAAAGTTATGCCAAACGCGCTGTATATAATCCGAGCCATGCTTTGCGAAGACTTTGAAAATTTTGAAAAAGTTTTTGAAAATTTCTCAAACCAGCCGTCTAAAATCGGATAAATATGCGCGATGCCTAACACGGCTAAAAAGGAAAGTTGAAAGCTGATGTCGTCGCGCAATAATTTTGGATTAAACAGCAGTAAAACCGCGGCGGCGAATACCAATGAATTGGTTAATTTATTCAGCCGCCCGATATTCATCGCGTAGAGCGCTAAAAAACCCATCAAGCCGGCGCGCAGAGCGGAAGCCGGCAAGCCGATTAAAACAATATAAACTAATAAAAATAAAACAGCCAGCCAGAAAGCTTTTTTGCGCGACAGGCCAAGCCCCAATAGCAAGCTCATAACCAACATCGCCAAAATGCTTATATGCAGGCCCGAGATTGCCATAATATGGCTTAGGCCGGATTGAGAAAACCTCTGGCGCAAATCGTCCGGAATAGATCGTTTATCGCCTAAAACAATCGCGCCTGCCAAACTTGCTTCCGGTTCGCTCAAGCCGTAATTGATAATTTCGCGCAATTTGCTTTTTAAGCTAAAAATGTTCCCATAAAACCAGCCCGCGAATGTATCGCGCGCAACGGCTTTGGCCGCTAATTTTATTTCCGGGTAATAGCAAACTGAATAAATGTCATATCTGGCCAAATACCTGTCATAAGAAAAATTGTTAAACCTTTCCGGCGCCTGCAGTTCGCAGACAATTTCCAATTCATCGCCGTAATTGTAAGCTGGGTATAAATTTGCAGTAACCAAAATTTTACCGGAAACATAGTTCCAGCCCGCTATTGAAGATTGCGGCTCTTGAAATATTTTTAACTTATTACTTTTTACTTCTAACTTAACATTATTCTGCCTAATATCCGGTTCGTCTGACACCGCGCCCGACACTATAATCATTCGCCCGTTATAATGCCAAATTTTATCCGGCGTATCAATCGGCAAGCTGATTGAATAGCGCCATATTGCTAAAAATAAAAACAGCCCGATCAAAGCTGTTAATCTAATTTTTGCATTCAGCCGAAATAAAATCAATAATACCGCGCATCCAACCATTCCCGCGAACCACCATAAATCATTTTGTATAATTTTAATCGGCAAAAACGAAGCGATGGCAACGCCGGCAATAAACGCAAGACAACAGATTAAGAATATTTTGGATTTGGATAAATTCATTAATCATATTGTAGGGGCGTAGCGTGCTACGCCCCTGATCATTGGGGCATTGCGCGCAATGCCCCTACAAAATCCGCGCCCACCGTAAATACGCTTCCATAAACGGCTCCAAATCCCCATCTAACACTCCGTCAACATCCGCGGTCTCACAATTCGTCCTGTGGTCCTTAACCATCTTATAGGGCTGAAGCACATAAGATCTGATCTGCTTGCCCCACTCGGCTTTTTGCGCTTCGCCTCTTAATTCTCTTTCTTTTTTTTCTTTCTCTTCTTCTTCCAATTTAAATAATTTGGATTTTAATATTTTTAAAGCTGTTTCTTTGTTTTGATGCTGGGAGCGTTCGGTTTGGCAAGCGACAACAATATTAGTCGGAATATGGACGACGCGCACGGCCGAATCGGTGGTGTTCACGCTCTGGCCGCCGGGGCCTGACGAACGGAAAACATCAATCCGCAAATCCTCGTCTTTAATTTTAATTTCCTCGGCTTCGGGCAGTTCCGGAATGACTTCAACCAAAGCGAACGAAGTATGGCGCATGGCTTCAGCGTCAAAAGGCGAAATGCGCACCAGCCGATGCACGCCTGATTCGCTTTTTAAATAACCGTAGGCCCAGCGGCCGGATATTTTTATTGCCGCGCTTTTTATGCCGGCTTCGCCGCCGGCCGTTTTGTCCAAAATTTCCGCTTTCCATCCTTTTTTTTCGCAAAACCTTAAAAACATCCGCACAAGCATCTCGGACCAGTCCTGCGCGTCAACCCCGCCAGTGCCGGCATGGATTGATAAAATGGCGTTATTTTTGTCGTACTTGCCGGAAAATAAAACAAGAAACTCGTATTTTTCAAATTTTTCTTTCAGTTCCTGATATTTCTCGCGCGCGTCTTCCGCGATGGACATATCGCCTTCTTCCGCGGCTACCGCGACTAATTCCTCCAATTCTCTTATTTCTTTTTTTAATTCCTGCCATGTACTAACTTCTTTTTCCGCGTCTTCCAATTTTTTGCCAACTTCAACCGCCCGTTCCTTATTGTTCCAAAAGCCCGGCTTTCCAATTTCCAATTTCCAATTTCCAATTTCCGTTATTTGCCCATCAATATCCAAAAGCCCCCATATCTTCTGGAGGCGCTCGCGCAATTCTTCAATTTGCTTTAATAAATTTTCCATATTTATGGTTTAACCTCTTTCCATGTCGGCATTAAAAAAGTCTGGCAGGGATTGATGGTTCCAATATTTGATTCCGCGTAGCAATCATCGCGCGGACCGGCCGCATCCGGCTGGCATTCAATAGAGCTGGGGCAGGCGCCGATACAGTTTTGTATTTTATAATAAAAATCTATGCTGGTTGAAGCGTCCGTGTCCTGATATGTCCATGGGTCTGAACTATTGTCGTCTGACACGCTGTAAATGTTATTATAAACCGCGCCTCCGTCATCGCTTCTTAAACCGTAATAACTGCCGGTCGGCGTAACATCGGCCCAACTTAAGTCAACCGCGCTGCAAACGCCTGAAACAGTTAAATCAGCCAAACAGATAGTCGGATAAAGCGCGGCTGTTTCCGTACCGTTATCTTCCTCGCAGTAGGGGCGCAAGCCGCCGCCGTAATTGCAGTCGGCAATGGTCGTAAAAACGCCGTTTCTTGCTTCTATATAATAGCCGTAATAATTCAAATAATCAACGGCGCTATCAATATAATTATTTTTAGAGTAATCAACCGTGTCAATCTTGTTGTAAATAATTCCGTCCGTGGAGCGATATATGCCATATTCGTCAACGTCCCCATTATTTTCCCAAAATATTATATTTTCGCAAGTTGAATTGCTTGTAAGCGAACCCGCGTACGCGGCGGTAATGGAAAAATCAGCCGGCTTTACGGATTTTCTTATTGGGTAATTGTCATAAACACCTGTTTTTATTTCATAGCGATTGTCGCAATAGCCGTCATACGGCCAAAAACTAACCGGAGTTCCGCCGCAGGAATCAGGGTTGGCCCCGCTGTCAAAACAGCATTCCCCTGCCGTGTCATAAGCGTCCCAGTGGTTGCCCGGCTTGGCATTGGCAGAACCGGTCCAATAATTCCAACGGGTGCTGGCGCCGTTGTCAGCCATATTGCTTTTTGAATTAAATTCATTGGCGAAAAACATATTGCCGGAGCCGCTTGATATGTTTATGTCTTTGTTGTTGTTTCCGCTGATTGTGCTGGAAGCTATGGTGTTGCTGCCGGAATTGGAAAAATAAATTCCGTCTTTGTAATTGCTGGTTGATGTGGCAAAAGAAATTTTATTATTGCTTGAAGAATTAAAACTCAAACCGCCGCCGCTGCCCGCGCTATCCATTGTGTTATTTTCCGCGATAATATTAGTTAAAATATTTGAATTGGAACTGCTGAAATAAACGCCGCCGCCTTTGTCAATGCCATACCAGGAATCCTTCTCAAGCGAATTATTATTAGCGGTAATATTATTTAAAACATTAGAATTGGAACCACTGAAACAAACACCGCCGCCGGTAATTTTGTTGATATTGTTATTGGTGATTATATTGGTTAAAATATTGGTATTGCTGTTTTGGAATAGTATGCCGCAACCCACGCCGTAATAACCACCTCCTTTATTATTATTAGCGTTAATATCTATTAAAAAATTACTGCTTGAATTTGAAAAATAAATACCTGTCCCCGGATAGCCGTAATTATTATTAGCGCTGATGTTTAGCAAGTTATTTAGATTAGAACTTGTTAAATAAATCCCTGCGTTATTGTTGTTATTTGCCGCGATATTTTCCAAAATATTTGCAGCGGATTGATTAATATAAATTCCATTTGTAAAATTAGTAATGAGATCAAAATTTTCTATTTTATTATTTTCCATCCCGCCGCCGCAAACATTAATTCCATCTCCGCCGGCTGTGCCGCCAATAATGCAGTCGCCTGTTAAACAGCCGCCGCCGTCAAAAATAACGCCTTCTTTATAATTAAATTTAATGCAGGTTCCGCTATGCAAAAATATATCCTTGGTCAGCCGCACTGTTTCGCCGTATTTTGCCTGAATTATTTTTTCATTGCAATCAGCGCAGGTGGTACAAGTTGTAACAGTTCCCTCTCCGCCTTCATGTTTGGGAAAATTGTCTTTCCAGTACGGAATGGCGTCGCAAATGCCATTGCTATCCGCGTCTCCGCACGCCTCCCACCAATTGCCCGCGCTTATTCCGTCGTCCCATTTTGTGCCGGTTCCATTATCTTCCATTTTTTCCTTGGAAATAAAATGGTTATTATAAAATTTATTATTTTGCGAAGTGTTATTGTATATGTATATATTTCTGTAATGATATTTTATAACGCTGTTAGTAACTGTATTATTACTGGAGTTGCTCTGAAAATAAAGCCCATAACCCCACATCCAATTACTGCAAGAAGATGTATTATAACCATATTGAGCGCTGATATTGTCTAAATTATTATTATTGGAATAAGTAAAATAAATTCCTCCGTTATAATTGTAATCCGCGTTAATATTTTTTAACTTATTATTATCAGAATAATTTAAATAAACTCCGGAACTATACGCGCCCGGATTATTGGCCGCGACATTTTCAATAGTATTGCCGTCGGAACCGTCAAGCTTAATTCCCGTGCCAAAATTGCGCAACTGGCAATTTTTAACTGTGTGATTTTCAACGCCTTCGCCTTTAATATAAACTCCGGTATAACCGCCCTTGCCGGCAATGGAATATCTTTCTCCCGCGCCTTTATCGCAATCAAAAGTTACTCCTTCTTTGTAATTGCCAAAATTAACGCAGTCAGTTTCAGTGTAAATATCTTGCGCTAAATTAACCGTTTCGCCGTAACGGGCGCTTTGAATCTTGCTGCTGCAGTCGGCGCAGGAGTTGCAAGTATAGGTCTGATTATACGGCAAGCCTTTGTATTTTGGATAATTATCATAAACTCCTGTTTCCACTTCATAACGATTGTCGCACAAACTATCGCCGGCAATCGAATTAGTGCCGCCTTGCGAAGCGTCATCGTAACAACTCTCGTCTTCCCAGTCAAACGCCTCCCACCAGTTGCCAACGGCGCCGTTGTCCCATTCCGTTGTCTCGCCCCGGTCGTCTATTTTCTCTTTGGAAATAAACTCATTGTCGTAAAAAATATTGGCAACGCCGCTTGCTAAAGTGCAGCCAACGGCTATATTAATATTTTCTTTATTCTGCTTAACAACGCTGTCGGTAATTGTATTAAACGCGCTCGAGCCGGCGGAGCACCAAACCTGTATGCCTGACTGGCTGTTGTTTTTAAACTCATTAGCCGAACTTAACGTATTAGAACCTTTGCCGCTTAATAACAACCCTCTCTCGTTGTTATTGGCGCTAATTTCTTTAAAAGTATTATTAGAACCCTCAATACGTACTCCGGTATAACGATTATAGTTGGCTTTAATATCGTCTAAAATATTATTACCGGCGTTAGAATAGATATAAATTCCTTCACCGCTATTATAAATCTCCATATTTGTTAAATTAACGGCATCAGAATACCAAACATAAATTCCGTAATCAAACCCTAAAATCGCGCAATTTTTTACGCTGTTGTTTTCCGTTCCATAACCGTAAATATAAACGCCCTTATAACTTGAACCGCTTGTTCCGCTGATATAATAAAGCGTCTGGCAGTCCAGGGTTACTCCCTCTTTGTACTGGCCAAAATCAACGCAATCGGCATTGGCGGTGTTAATGTCTTGAGTTAATAAAACTTTTTCGCCGTAATAAGCGCTTTTTATTTTCTCGCTGCAATCAGAACAGCTTGAGCAAGTTTTGTCTTGTTTGTTAAAATCAACTCCTTTATATTGCGGAAATCCGTCAAACCGGCCGCTTTCCGCTTCATAATCGTTTGTGCAAATATCAGAACCGTCATTAAAGCAATTTTCATTATCGCCGTCAAACGCCTCCCACCAATTGCCTAAATTAATTCCATTATCCCATAATGTGCCTGTTCCGGTATCGTCTATTTTTTCTTTGGAAATTAATTTATTATTATAAAAAGTATTGTTGGAACCGGTATTTTTTATGTTTACTTTATTCCATTTGATTTCACTGCTGGTGGCTGTATTGTTGCCGCCTGTTAAATTAATTCCATTAACGATGTTATAATCGGCCGTTATATTGGTTAAATCATTTTCTTGGGCGCCGGCAAAATAAATTCCGCTGCTGTTGCTGTCCGCGCTATTGCCGTTGTAATTGGCAATAATATTTATTAAATCATTCCACTTAGTGTCGCCACCTTGAAAATAAATGCCGTAACTATAATTATTATTCGCTGTTATATTGGTTAAATTATTTAATTGTGAGTCTTGCCCCCCGCCCGAGCTTGTAAGATAAACGCCGTATCCGTTAACGCCAACTTTATTATTGCTCGCATCTAAAACTTCTAAATAATTAGAGTCTGAATTTTCCAAATAAACCCCGTAATTGAACCCTGATATTCGGCAATTTTTAATTTTGTTGTTACTGTTGGAATTTTTTAAATAAACTCCTTTGCTTCCATTACTGATATTATCGCCGTCAATCGCGTAATTTTGGCAATCAAAAGTTATTCCAGTTCTGCCTTGAAATTTAACGCAGTCGCCGGAATGGTTGACAATATTTTTGGTTAGTTTAATAGTATCGCCTGAAACAGCCGCGGCTATTTTTGTATTGCAGTCGGAGCAGCTATTGCATTCATATTGGCTGACCGCGCCGACATATTTCGGATAATTGTCAACCGCGCTTGAAGAAGTAATGGTGTAAGCCGTATCGCAGTATCCGTCAACCGGCGTAGTATCATTACATGCTTCAACCGGCTCATCATAACCCTGCCAATGGTTGCCCGGAGCTGAATTGGCGCCGGTCCAATTATTCCAATGCGTGTTAGTCCCGCCGTCCGCCATCTTGCTTTCGTTTAAAAATTCATTGGCGTAGAAAATATTGCCGGCTGAAGCGATATCAATAATTTCTATGTCTTTGGTTATATTCGCGTTTATGGTGCTTGAAGCGATTATATTATTATCAGAATCAGCTATATATACGCCCTTGTTAAAACTTTTAATAACGCAATTTTTAATGGTATTGGCGCCAATGCCGGCGCTAGCGGTATTATTCAGATAAACGCCGTTGCCTGTCGCGCCGTTGCCGGTAAGCGAATATCCTTGGCAGTTAAAAATTAAATTCTGCTTTTTATCACTAAAATTAAGGCAATTGCCGGCGGCGTTGAAATCGCTGATATTGTTAGCTAAATAAATTGTAGAGCCGTTTGACGAACTGGCTATTTTATTGTTGCAGTCGGCGCAGGAATTGCAGTAAAAAGTTGATATTCCGCCGATATATTTGGGATAATTATCCTTGGAATTTGCGTCTATTACATAAGCGCTGTCACAGATGCCATTGATCGGCGCGACATCTTTACAGCCCTCGTCATCGCTGTCATAACCGTCCCAATGGTTGCCAACACCGTCTTTATCCCAAATAGTCAGTTGCCCGCCGCAAGTCCAACTATATTCGCCGCCATTATCAATAATGTTATTTTTAGAAATAAATTTATTGTCATACAAAATAGTATTGCATGCGTATTGATCTATTGTGATATCTTTTATTCCATTCCATTTTATTACGCTGGAAGCAATAACAGTATTTTTCATATCACCATACGAATATTCGCCATTGACCGCGATTCCGTAATCGCTATTATTAAGAGCTGTAATGTTTATTAAAGTATTATCACCCGCTCTATAAGTAGCGCTGACTCCGTAACGATTATTATTAGCTATGACGTTGGTTAATACATTATATTTAGAAAAACCAAACTGAATGCCGTATTGAGTATTATTGCTAACACCAACCTCGCTCACACTATTATTATATGAATTATATAAACTAACGCCCATTTGGCAACTGCTTATAGCGGAATATTTTAAAATACTAAATTTAACATTGTAAAAATATACTCCATAATAAAAATTGGAGATATTGCAATTTTTTACAGTATTATAATCACTGGTAATATAAACCCCGTAGCTTGAAGCGCTGTTATTCCCGTTAATTATATAATCCTGGCAATTAAATGTTACTGCGCTTTTGCCGCCGAAATCAATACAGGTTCCGCCGTAACCGATAATATCCTTTGTTAATTTTACCGTGTCCCCTGCTGTTGAGCTGGCGATTTTAGCGGAACAGTCGGCGCAAGTTTCGCAGGTATAAATTTGCGCCACGGCTCCTGTTTTGGGATAATTATCAACCGAAACTCCGCCGTCGCTCGCGCCATTATCATTGTCTATTTTATAAACATTGCCGCAATAAGCGCCTGCGCCGGTGCAGCAAATTTGAACAGCACCGTCATAATAGCATTCGTCCGCCGTGTCAAACAGCTCCCAATGGTTGCCTCCGTCCGTGGCGCCATTGTCCCACTTGGTGCCTGTGCCGTTGTCAACTATTTTATCTTTGGAAACAAGCTCGTTGTTATAAAACTTATTATTGTCGGAACTGGAATAATCAATATTCACGTCAATAGTATTTAATTTTATATTGCTGGAGCTTGCTATATTGCTGTCCGAATTGCTAAAATACAAGCCGTTAATGCTGTTATTGCTTAAATTAATGTTGGTTAAATTATTTGAATTGGAAGAATAAAAATATATTCCACTTTCATTATAAGAAGCCGTGATACCGTCTAAATTATTACTGTTTGAATTATTATATAAATAAACGCCGGCGCCGTCGCAATAATTAACCGCGCAGTCATTATAATTAACAACGGTATTTTTTATATTATTATTAGAAGACTGATTTAAATAAACCCCGTAAACAAACTGGGAAATATTGCAATTTTTTATAGTATTATATTCAGCGCCAAAGCCATTGACATAAATGCCTCTCTGATAATAATCATTGCCGTTTACGCCGACAATTTTAAAATTACCGCAGTCAAAAGTTATGCCTTCTTTATAATTTAATGTCGCGCAAGTTCCATTAACGCCAGCTATATCCTCCGTTAAGGTTACTTTCTCGCCGTATAGGGCGTTAGCGATTTCCGTATTGCAAGTTTCGCAGGTATTGCAGGATCTGTCAGTGGTTACGCCATAGTACTTGGGAAACTTGTCTTTCCAATACGGTTTAGCAACGCAATAGCCGAATCCATCGTCAGAGCATCCCTCGGACACAGTGTCATAATCCTCCCACTGGTTGCCCGGCTTCTGGTCGCCCGGAGCGCTGTCCCATTTATTCCAATGCGTAATATTATTGCCAACGCCGGTATTGTCATCGCTTATCTTTGTTTTAGAAATAAATTGATTATTATAAAAAATATTGCTGTACGACCATGTATCTATCGCTACATTTGTCTTGTTTGATTTTATGCCTACGCTGGCGGTAACTGTATTATTATCAGAGCCATTTAAAAAATAAATTCCTATTGTATTATTGTTAACTGTAATTTGAGATAATTGATTATTATCAGAACCATCAAAATAAATTCCAGAGTATGATGTGTGATTTTTTGCCGTAATATTGGTCAAAGTGTTAAAATTTGAATTTTTTGAATAAACACCATAATAACTATTACTATCGGTTGTAATATTGTCCATGGTGTTCGCGGAAGACTGGTATATATAAACGCCGTATTGAAATTTTGATACCACGCAATTTTTTATTGTATTATAATCATTTTGCAAATTGCCCTTAATCTGAATTCCATAACCGCTGTTTTGGCCGCTGATAAGATGATTTTGGCAGTCAAAAGTAATGCCTTGCTTATAATTAAGTTCAATACAAGTGCTGACCACGCCAAATATATCTTGAGTTAACTGAACTTTATCCCCGTATTTCGCTTGAATTATTTTACTGTTGCATTCGGCGCAAGTTGAACAGGTGTAAACAGCGCCAACGCCTCCTTTATACTGCGGATACCTATCGTAAATCCCTGTTTTCACTTCATAACGGTTGTCGCATAAACTATCGCCAGCCACAGGGTTTGATGGCGTGATGAAATTGGGGTCGGGATTGGCGCCGCTGTCAAAACAACCGTCCTCGTCAGCGTCATACGCTTCCCACCAATTGCCTTTAATTCCATTATCCCAAACAGTGGCGTTCGTCGCGCTATCGCTTATTTTTGTATTGGAAGTAAACTGATTATTATAAAAAACATTATTGATTGAACTGTATATATTAACATCAGTGGCGTTAAGCTTTAATGTGCTGCTGGCAACGGTATTAGAACCGGTTCCCCCATAAAGTTCTAATCCATATACGCCATTATTAAATAAATTACTGTAAGTTAATACATTGTTCAAACCATAATTCAAATAAATTCCTCTGGCGCTGTTATTATTCGCTACGATATAGGTAAAAATATTTGATTCAGAAGTATTAACCTGCCACTTATAAGCTTGAATTCCATATTGATTATAGCTTGACATAATATCCGAGAAAACATTGAATTTATTGCCCTTGTCAAATAAACCAATTCCACTGTTAAAATTACTGATAATAATATTTTTTATTGTGTTGCTTTCATTATAACCATCAAGTCTAATCCCATAGTAATTGCCGGGGCCTTGGATAATGCAGTCGCCGGTGGAACAGCCGCTTTTAAAAGTAAGCCCTTCTTTATAGCTTTCAAAATTAACGCAATCGCCGGCGGCGCCGAAAATATGATTATCTAAAATAATTTTATCGCCGTACATCGCGTTGGCAATGGCGCCGGTGCAACTCGCGCAGTCGGCGCAGTGATATTCATCATCATTTAATTTTTTCCACTTAGGAAAATCATCTTTCGTTCCCAAGCTTCCAACCGTATAAGCCGTGTTGCAGATTAAACCGCCTCCGTCAACGCATCCCTCATCGCCGCTGTCATAAGACTGCCACCAGTTGCCTTGTCCTGCTCCGTCGTCCCATTGCGTCAAAGCGCTTCCGTCAGTTATCTTGTTTTTAGAAACAAAATCATTGTTGTAAAATTTATTGCCGTTTACGCCGTTGTCGCTGGCGATGTTAATATTCACCGGATTGAATTTTATCCCCGTGCTGTCTTTAATCGTGTTATTGCCGGAAATAGAAAAATGTATCCCGGCGGTTGTATTATTATTAACCGCTATATTGGATAAAGTGTTGGAATGGGAATTGCTGAAATAAACCCCGTAGCCGGTGTTGTTATTCGCTGTTAAATTTATTAATTCGTTAGAGCCGGAATTGCTGAAAAAAATCCCTCTGTTATTATTATTGGCCGTAATGGCAATGGCCGGGTCGGTTAATATATTGGAATTGGAATTTACAAAGTAAAGCCCGTAGCCGGCGGTATTATTATTTGCCGTAATATTATTCTTAAAAATATTAGACGAACTTTGGGAAAAATAAAACCCATAATTGGTATTGTAGTTTGCCGCGATATTGTCAAAATTATTACCGTTGGAATTGTTCGCATAAACTCCGTTTGTGAACGCTGTGACATAGCAATTTTTTACGGTGTTATTATCGTTTCCGCCCGCGCCGAGAATATAAACGCCGTAACTGTTGGCCGCGCCCGTTCCGTCAATGCCGTACCCTTGGCAGTCAAAAGTAATTCCTTGTTTGTTGCTAAACTTAACGCAAGTGCCGACTGAATAATTAACAATGCTTTCAGTTAATTTGATTGTATCTCCGGAGCTTGCCACGGCTATTTTAGCGGAGCAGTCTTCGCAGGTTGCGCAGGAATAAGGATCGTAAGCGACGTATTTGGCGAAATTGTCTTTAGCTCCGGAGGAAGAAATAGTATATCCGGCATCGCAGACGCCGGCTGGCGGAGCGGCATCCACGCATCCCTCGCTTGGCGAATCATAGCCCTCCCAATGGTTGCCAACCGCGCCATTATCCCAAGCCGTGGCGTTAGCCTCCTCATCGGTGATTTTGCCTTGATTTAAAAATTTATTGTTATAAAAAACATTGTTTAAAGCCGCGGTTAATTTAACATCAACGGTATTGGCTTTAACAGTATCGCCGATAATCGTGTTTTGGTTGGAATTTAAAGCGTAAACGCCTATGCTAAAATCGGTAATAACGCAATTTTTTACGGTGTTTAATCCGTTAGCGCCGCCATTATCCAAATAAACGCCGTTGCCGCCGGCGCCGTTGCTGTCAATGGTATAGCCCTGGCAGTCAAAGGTTAGATTTTGCTTATCTTTTAAATTAATGCAGTTGCCGGCGGTATTGTTAATATTAACGCTTAAATAAACAGTACTGCCGGCCGAAGAGCTGGCTATTTTATTATTGCAGTCGGTACAGCCGTTGCAGTAAAAAGCCGATATGGAATTAATATGTTTGGGATAATTATCGTCGTAAAGCTTGTCCGGTATATCTAAATATTTGCTGTCGCAGTAGCCGTCTGCCGGAGCAATATCAAAACAGCCCTCGCTGTCATAATCAAACACCTCCCAGCTGTTTCCCGGCTTTTGGTCGCCGCCGATGCTATCCCACTTGTTCCAATGAGTATTAACGCCAGCATCTTTAATTTTGCTTTTGCTTATTAAATTATTATTATAAAAAACATTATCGCTGCCGCTTGATATGTAAATGTCGCGATCATCGCCGTCGCCGTCATTATTCCATTTTATAACGCTGTTAATTATCGTGTTATTGCCCGAATTATTAAAAGAAATGCCGTAATCATTGCTGATGCCGCTGGTATATTTATTATTTGTTATTGTTAAGCCGGATAAAGTGTTGGAATTAGATGACCACAAATAAACACCTTCGTATTGATTGCCGGCAGCCGTACAACTTGTTAAAAATCCCGATGCGAAAGAAGATAAATAAATTCCTCTGCCGCTATTATTATTCGCCGCAACATTGTTTAAATTATTTCCCGTTGCCGCGCCGGAGAAATCAATTCCGTTGCCGTTATTATTATTCGCCGCAACATTGGACAGGGTATTAGAGCTGGAATATTGGAAAAAAATTCCAGTGTTATTATTATTAGCCGTAACATTGGATAAAGTGTTTGAGATGGAATTGCTGGTGGTGTTAACGCCGTAAAAATAAATTCCATAGCTACTATTATAATTTATCTCTACTTCATTAAAAGTAAGCGAGTCGGCGTAATTTACATAAATTCCATTGGAAAATCCCGTAATATAGCAATTTTTTATTGTATTGCCGTTACTGCCGTCGCTGAAATAAACGCCGTAATTATAGCCCGTGCCGTCAATGACATAGTCGCGGCAGTCAAAGGTTATGTTTTGCTTATTGTTAAAAATTGCACAGGCCCTATCACTTCCCGCGGTTTCCAAATCAGTCGTATTCCAAATGTCTTTATTTAATTCAACAGTATCGCCATTCCCGGCGGAGTTAATTTTATTCCGGCAGTCGCCGCAACTATCGCATTGATAAGTCGCGGCTTTCGCTTCTCCGGCAAATGCCAAAAAAACAAAAAAAATCACACAAACGGCAATTAAACCGAACTGCGCGGCGGTTCCAACTTTGCTATTTTTATGAAGCATGGTAAAATTCAAAATTAGAAATTAGAAATTAGAAATTTTTTCTACCTAACCACTATCTTGCTCGCCTTGAATTCCAGCGCTTCTCTGATATTCTCCGTTGATTCCACGGTTACCACATCATCCTCTTTTAAATCCTGGATAGCGGCTTTCTTTTCAGTGTTGACTTCCGGCACCTCGGGCATAACGGTTATTTTCCCTTGCCTGAATTCATCCATTTTTTTGTTATATTCTTCTTGCTCTGTTCTAACGGCTTCCATGTCCTTGTCTTCTCTGATGATAATTTCCGTATTCTCGTCAATTTTGACGGTTCTAAATTTTAATTTCTCGTCATCCAAGGGATTAAACAAGCGGGCTTCAATGGTGATTTGGCCTTCGCTTACGGCGGCAATTCTGCCTTTAATGCTTTTTACCTCTTCCTGTCCGGTTGCCGCCGGTATATAAGGCGTTTCTTCAACTTTTTTCTTGGCCGCGTCCCAGCCGGCCTGAAAAGTGTCGGGCGCGCTGTATTTTTCGCTCAAGCTTGAGGCGCCTTTACCTCCCAAATTAGACGAAATTAAAACTCCCACACCAACTCCCGCGGCGAAAAATATTGCCGCGATTAAAAGATAAATTTTATTCATAGTTTTGTTTAACTTTGCCAGACATATTTATCTAAAACAAAGTTTCTAAATTAATTATTTTATGTATTTATTATAACATAAAACAACAAAAAAATACAAAAAAACCATCTTTTGGGATGATTTTTTATTAAATTAGATTACTGAATAATTAAATTTACCTTTCTCTTGTCATTCCCGCGAAAGCGGGAATCCAGGAGTTAGCGCACAGAATCTGGATTCCCGCTTTCGCGGGAATGACAGAATAGAATTATTCAACGCTCTCAAAATATTATTTTAAATATTTTTGCGCTTCCGGCGGCAATTTATTTATGTCAACATTCTTTAAATTCTCTCCGCCCGCGCCGCCCTTTAACAAATCCAGTATATTTGTTATATTTCCGCCGGCAGCGCCCTTAATGCCTAAAAGTTCCTTATATTGTTCGGTGATGCCACTGAGAAGCGGCGGCAAATAAATAATGCCTAAAATAATCGGAACAACGATAATCAACAGCTTTAATATGCCAAAAATTCTTTGATGTATTACAAAACTCTTAATGCTCTTGGTCATTTTAAAAATCTCTTCGGTTAATTCCAGATTTTTTTCCAACAATTTTTTTATTTGAGATGATTCATCGGGCAAATTTTGAATTGGCATAATTTTTTAAATTATCTTATTTCACAAATTTTTACATATTTTTCCGCCAGCTTGCGCATCTCTTTCATCTCCGCTTCCGTAAACGGCTTAATCCCTTGCAGTTTCTTGTTTAACAAACCAACATTGCTCTTGAACCGCTGCAGATACCACACTCTCGCGCCTTTAATTGTTTTAGCGATTTTAATAATATCGTTTTTATCAAGCAGCCCCGGAACCGCGGTTGTCCTGAATTCATACTGCAAACCGCCAGCCTCGCCGAGTCTAGGCGGGCCAGCCTCGCCAGCTTGTCTAGGCGGGCTTTCCATTATTATTTTAACACTTTTTTTGATTTTTGCAAAATCAATCGGTTTGCCGATTATCTTTTTATATTTATCTTTCGGCGCCTTAATATCCATCGCGATATAATCAATCAGCTTTTTATCAATTAAATTCTTGATCATTTTTGGATTGGAGCCGTTGGTATCCAGTTTAACCAAATAGCCCAATTTTTTAATTTTAGCCAGGAAATCAGGCAAATCCGGCTGCATTGTCGGCTCGCCGCCGGTGATGACAACGGCCTCCAGCTTGCCGATTCTTGATTTTAAAAAAACAAAAAGGCCATCCTCTTTAATAATGGGAGAATGACCCTTTTGTTTAAATTTGCCGGTTATGGACCAGGCGACAAGCATGGGATTATAACAAAACTGGCAATTGAAATTACACCCTTGGGTAAAAATGATTGCGGACAGATGCCCGGGATAATCAAGCATGCTGAATTTTTGCAAACCTCCAATAATCACAAATTTGAGATTATTTATCAATCTTAAACGTCTTTCTGTTGAAATACTCGGCCTGTTTGCCATCGTTCCATTGCTGAACCGGCCGGAGATAGCCGGTTATTCTGCTGTAAACCTCGCAAGAAGTTCTTTTTGTTTCTATTGGACTCATATTTTTAGAATTACGAATTACGAATTACGAATTACGAATAATTTTCTTAATTCTTAATTCTTAATTCTTAATTCTATTTTATGACATTGCCAGCACAATTTCTCTTTCCATATCGCCAATATTCCCGGTATAGCCAATTTCCTGATCGCATTTCGGGCAGAAGAAATGCTCGCCGGGCAAATAGCCGTGCTTGGGGCAGATTGAAAAGGTCGGCGTGATTGTAAAATAAGGCAAATGGTAATTCTTGGCTATTTTTCTGACTAACTTTTTTACCGCCTCGGCTGACGGCAGGGCTTCGCCGACAAAACAATGCAAAACTGTGCCGCCGGTATATTTGCATTGAATTTCATCCTGCAGATCCAGCGCCTCAAAAATATCATCGGTGAAATTAACCGGCAATTGGGACGAGTTGGTGTAATAAGGCGCGGCTTTGCCGGCTTTTACCGCTTCATCGTTGGCCACGATTAATCCGGGGAATTTGTCTTTATCAATCTTGGCCATTCTTCTGGTTACGCCCTCGGCCGGGGTTGCTTCAAGATTATAAAGATTATTGGTTTTGCCTTGAAAATCTAAAACTTTATTTCTCATAAAATCCATTATTTCCAGAGCGAATTTTCTTCCCTGTTTTGAAGCAACGGTGTCTTTAATCGGCTCAAAATTCAACAAGGCCTCGTTCATGCCGATTATGCCGATAGTGGAAAAATGGTTTCTCCAATATCCGCCAAAGCGCTGTTTGATGCCGCTCAAATAATATTTAGCGTAAGGATACAGGCCTTTCTCGGTTAAATCTTCCAAAACCGTTCTTTTTATCTCCAAGCTCTCGCGGGCAATCTGCATCAAGGCGCTTAATTTATCAAAAAACTCTTCATTGGTTTTGGATAAATACCCCGCTCTGGGCAGATTAACAGTCACTACGCCGATTGAACCGGTTAAAGGGTTGGCGGCGAATAAACCGCCGCCGCGCTTGCGCAACTCGCGGTTGTCCAAACGGAGCCGGCAGCACATGCTCCTCGCGTCATCCGGCTTTATGTCGGAATTAATAAAATTGGAAAAATAAGGAATGCCGTATTTCGCCGTCATTTCAAAAATTTTTTCCGCTACCGGCGAATCCCAGTCAAAATCTTTGGTGATATTATAAGTCGGAATCGGGAAAGTAAAAACCCTGCCCTTGGCGTCGCCTTCCATCATCAACTCGGCGAAAGCCAGGTTAATCATGTCCATCTCCGGCTGAAATTCTTTATATTTTTCTTTCTGCGCCTGTCCGCCAATAATCGCGTATTCTTCGCCTATTATTTCACCCGGCTTTAAATCCATTGTTATGTTTGTAAACGGCGTTTGGAATCCCACCCGCGTCGGCACGTTAATATTGAATAAAAATTCCTGCAACGACTGCTTTGCTTCCTGATAATTCAAATTGTCGTATCTGACAAAAGGCGCTAAATAAGTATCAAAATTGGCAAAGGCCTCGGCGCCGGCGACTTCGCCCTGCAGGGTGTAGAAAAAATTAATAATTTGGCCCAAGGCTGTGCGGAAATGCTTGGCCGGCTTTGACTCAACCTTGCCGGACACGCCGCCGAAACCTTGGATTAACAAATCCCTTAAATCCCAGCCGGCGCAGTAAGGAGCCAGCAGCTGCAAGTCATGAATATGCAAATCTCCGTTTTTATGAGCTTCCCTGATATTGGAAGTATAAACTTCGTTAAGCCAATAATTGGAAGAGATAGCTGAAGCAATATGGTTGTTAAGCCCCTGCAAACTATAACTCATATTGGAATTTTCCTTGACGCGCCAATCAGACTTTTTCAAATAACCTTCCATTAATTCGTTGGAGTTAATCATTGACTTCATTTCGCGCAGACGGGCTCTTTGGTCGCGGTATAAAATATAAGCTTTAGCGGTTTTTATCTGCCTGCTTTCAATCAATATTTCTTCCACAATATCCTGAATTTCTTCAACAGCCGGTATGCTGCGGCTATGGAATTTTTTGCTTAATTTTTCAACAACCTGCTCGCTAAGCTTTTGGGCCAATTGCATATCCGGCCGGCCTGTGGATTCGGTGGCTTTGAAAATAGCGTTAGCGATCTTGCGCCGGTCAAAATCAACAATTTCGCCCGATCTTTTTCTGATTTGTGAGATATTGTTTGGCATCTATTTTTTTGTTATCTTTTTATTTTCTCTTTTTTTATTCCTCAGTAATTTGTTAAGTTCTCTCCTGAATGTCTGCGCGTCTTTAAATGACTCGTAAACGCTGGCAAAACGGATATACGCCACTTGGTCAACGCGCTTTAAGTGCTTCATCAATACCTGGCCGACTTGGCTGGAGGTAATTTCGCTTTTGCGCATCGCCTGCAAATCGCGCTCTATTGAATTAACTAATTTTTTAAAATTATCATCGGTAATCGGCCGCTTTTCCAGCGCTTTGCGCAGGCCTTTGATTAATTTTTCCCTGCCGTAGGCTTCTTTGCGGCCGTCTCTTTTAACGATTGTCAGATCTAAAATTTCAACCTCTTCATAAGTTGAAAAGCGGAAGCCGCATTTCAAGCATTCCCGCCGCCTTCTAATAGAAAGCCCGTCGCTGGCAACGCGCGAATCAATCACTTTAGTGTCTTGGTAATAGCAGACCGGACACTTCATATAAATAAAAAAACACCTATAAATTATCTTTAAAAGTTGTTTTAGAGGCGCTTTTATGCTAACTCCTTGCCAAATTTACCCCGTTAGAAATAATGCCTCGCGATTCGTTATGTATTAATGTGCCATAAAAATTTCTAACGGGGTTTACCATATCTTGTATATCTTATTTAATTATACCACAACATATAGTAAAGTCAAGGAGGGCGGGATTAGCTAATTTAAGCCGAATATTTTTTAACTTTTATTATAATATTATTATTATAGCATTAATTTTAAAAAAACAACGTTTTTCTCTTGTGGATAAGTGGATAAGTTTATAGCATCTTCTTTCTGATAAACGCCGGGATGCCTAACTCGTCGTCTTCTTCGCCCGATTCGTCAACTTTCTTCTTCGCCGGCTCGGCTTGCGCCGCTTTCAAGCTGGAAAATTTGCTTTTTTTCTTTTCTTTCAGTTTTTCTTCTTCTTTCTTTTCTTCTTTGCCGATGTTGGCAATAAAAGTGCTTGGAGTATATTTGCCTCCGGCCGTTGATTCGCTCATGCCGATCTGCTTGCCGTCAAAGCCGGTCGCCACAACCGTGATTTTTATCTCATCTTTTAATTTTTCGTCAATAACCGCGCCGAAAATAATTTTAGCGTCTTCGTCTATTGAAGAAGTTATGACCTTGGCCGCTTCATTAACTTCGTGCATGGTTAAATTCGGACCCCCGACAATAGTAAACAGTATTCCTCGCGCCCCCTCAATTGACATCTCAAGCAAGGAAGAATTAATAGCCGCTTTCGCGGCCTCAACCGCTTTGTTTTCGCCGCTGGCTTGGCCTATGCCCATTAAAGCGCTGCCTGCCTTAGCCATAACCGCTTTCACGTCAGCGAAGTCAACGTTAATCAAGCCCGGGACGGTAATTACTTCGGATATTCCTTGAACACCCTGGCGTAAAATTTCATCAACTATTATAAAGGCGTCCAAAAGCGAAGTTTTTTTGTCAATCACCTGCAATATTTTATCATTAGGAATGGTAATGATGGTATCAACTTTATCAGCTAACTCTGATAATCCGCGCTCGCCGATATTCCTCCTTTGCGCGCCTTCAAAAGAAAAGGGCTTAGTCACCACGGCAACGGTCAAGGCGCCGAGATCCTGCGCCAATTCAGCCACTACGGGCGAGGCGCCCGTGCCCGTGCCGCCTCCCATGCCGCAAGTAATAAAAACCATATCAGCGTCTTTTAACAAATCCCTGATTTCATTTTGCGATTCCTCGGCCGACTGCCTGCCTAATTCCGGGTTCATTCCCGCGCCCAGTCCGCGGGTTATTGTTTTGCCGATATGCAATTTTTTGGAAGCTTTATTGTAATGCAAGGCCTGCACGTCGGTGTTTATGGCGATAAATTCAACTCCTTTGATGCCGCATTCAATCATGCGGTTAATCGCGCTGCCGCCCGAGCCGCCTATGCCGATTACTTTTATTTTAGCAAAAGTTTCCGCCGCCGGTTTTACTTCAGCCATATTTAGAAGCAAGAAGTAAGAATTAAGAATTAAGAAAGCATAATTCTATCTTCATGTTTTTTATTAAAAATTTTATCTTTAATTATATAATATCTTATTGCTTCAAAATAATCAAGCCCTTTCAGGGGTGTATAAATTTTTTATACAGTTTATGGGATGAGCGAAGAAAACCATTTTTTAATTTTATCCGCGGTTTTGTCCATAGCCGCGCCGCCCATCCATCTTGCGCCAAAGCCGCCTTTGCGGCGAGTTAATTGATCGCCCCAAACTACCAGCCCCAAAGCGGTTAAAAAATTAACATCATTGACTTTATCAATTGTTGTCATAATGTTTTTATTGGCGCCGATGGCCGCCGGCAAGCGAAGCTTATCCTTGGCCAGTTCAACCAAATCAGCCAAACGGGCGCCGCCGCCGATCAAGAAAACGCCCGCCGGCAACATGCCGGAGCGGTCAATTTTTTTAAACTCGTTGTCAACTTTCTCAAATATTTCCTCCACTCTCGCTTCAATTATCTCGCTTAAATACTTTCTTGACACCGTCATATTCTCGTCGGAAACATCTTCTTCGCTGGCCAAATCACTGATATCAATCTCGTCTTTCTTGTTAAATCGGTTTGAACTGGCGCTGCCATGCTCAATTTTTATCCTTTCCGCCAAGTTTATCGGGCACCTCAAGCCAATAGCCACATCAGCCGTAATGTGCTCGGAGCCGAGCGGCAAAACCGCGGTATGCAGAAGCTCGCCTTCTTCAAAAACAGCCAAGCTGGTGGTGGAAGAGCCGATGTTAATCAAAGCCGCGCCCAGTTCCTTCTGCTTGGGGCTTATAACCGCTTCGGCCGCGGCTAAGGGGGAAAGGACTAAATCTTCAATATCCAATCTGGCGCGGTAAATCGCCTTAGTTAAATTTTTAACTTGGCTTGACAGCCCCTGAATAATTAAGGCCTCCACTTCTAACCTGATTCCGGTCATGCCTAACGGATCTTTTATGTCTTCTTGGTTATCCACGGTGAATTTTGCCGGTATGACATGCAAAATTTCGTAATTAGGGGGCACGGACAGCGCTTGGGCGGCTTCAATGGCTCTTTCAATGTCATCTTCGGTGATCTCGCTGTCGCTCCTGCTTACCGCCACCACTCCCCGGCTCTTTTCGCATTTAATGCTCGGGCCGTTAATGCTTACCCAAACCTTGCTGATTGGCACGCCGATCAATCTTTCCGCTTTTTCCATGCAGGCCGAAATAGAAGATGTCGCGTCTTCAATACTGTTAACCACTCCTTTATTTATGCCCTGGGCTGGCGCTTCTACGGCGCCGATTATTTGCAATCGTTCTCCGGATTCATTTGATATCCGCTGTCCGACAACTAACCGTATAGCGGTTGAGCCGATGTCCAAACCGGCAATAATATTGTCTCTCATATAATTGTGGTAATTTGTAATTACTTTGAATTACGAAATACGCTAATCTGTCACAAAAGAATACTGTTATAATTATACCAAATAATACCAAAAATTAAAACAAACCCATATACCACTTAACAATTTCCTCTCCCCAAAATAAAACAATAACCGCGGCGACTGACAAAAACACGCCTAAGGGTATTTTTGAACCCCATTGCTTCTTGCCGGCTATTATTAAGCCGACGCCGATAATTGAACCGGTAAAATAAGCGATTAATATCGCGGCTAAAACATTAGGCCAGCCCAGAGCTAAGCCCAAAAGCAAGCCCAATCTGATATCGCCGCCGCCTATCCACCTGCCTTTTGAAATTAAAAACTGTATCAAGAAGAAGCTGCTTCCTATTATACCAGAAACTAATAAATTTTGCCAATTTATTCCTAAAAATAAATTTAATACTAAAACAATGGCGCAAGCCGGCAAAGTGACAGCGTCCAAAATCAAATACCAGCGCAGATCATAGATAAAAATTACGATCATCACGCTGATGAAAAACCAATCCCGCAAAATCAGAATTAAGAATTTAGAATTAAGAATTAAGAATATATTGGATATTGCCTGCCCCGCTGCGCGGAGCGCGGCCGGGGGATATTGGATATTGGATATTATTTGGTAATTTGTAATAAAAGCAACGACAAACAAAATTCCTGTTGCTAATTCCACAATCGGATATTGCCAGGAAATCGGCTTGCCGCAACTCCTGCATTTTCCGCGCAATAAAATAAAGCTTAAAATCGGAATATTGTCGTACCAGGCAATCTGCTGTCCGCATTTCGGGCAATAGGATCTGTTCCACATCCCCTCGCCTTTATGCAAACGCCAAATCAGGCAATTTAAAAAACTGCCAATGCACAGGCCGAAGAGAAAAATAAAAAAATAATAAAGCATACAAAATCTTAATCGTTATATATTCACATTATAGCTTAATTTATTAATGATGTCATTAAAGGAATATTAAAAAAACCCGCTCCGGTAAAACCGGAGCGGGAAAAATTAAAATCCTTAATAGGATCCTTTTAAGAATTTATTTTACTGAATGCCGGAAGGAGTAGCCGTATGGGGCCCTGCGATTATGCCGCCTGTGGCGCCGCCCAAACAGTACTGCAATGTATAAGTGCTAAATGGACTATCCGATACATAAGTATAACTTGTGTCAGCGCTGCCGCACTCAGTGCCGTCATTTACTGGAGTTGGATTGGATGGAACAGCGTTCATATAAGTAACGAGGCTTATCGGTCCTGTTATGGGGCCTCCTGCAACTACTCCAGTTATGGGCGGATACCCGTTTTCATCATTAAAATACAGCTCTAAAGCGGTTTGAATCTGTTTAACATCGGATACGCGCCTGGCGTCTCTTGCTTTAGAGCGGGCGTTATTTAACGCCACAACCGCCAAAGTTGACAGCAAGCCGATAATCGCGATAACGACCAATAATTCAACTAAAGTAAAACCTTTTTTGTTATTTTTCATGTTTCACCTCCCTTCCATGACTCACGAAAATTAATTTACCCGCTTTATTTGTTTTTAAATTGACAAGCATGGGAATTTTAATATCGTGAAGATTAATATTTAACTATATTCACTTATCCACAATTATAACACAAAATCAATTGAGTATCAAAACTGTCCCGCCAAATTATACATCGGCATAATTATAGCCGCCACCATTATGCCGACCGCCACTCCGATAATCACCATAATCAAGGGTTCCATTAAAGTCATCAAATTGGCAACGGTATTGGTAACCTCTTTGGCGTAAAAGTCGGTAAGCCGTTCCAAAATTAAATCCAATTTGCCTGTTTTTTCGCCTATGCTCATCATCTGGGAAACCATTTTGGGAATTTCCTTGCTATTGATAAAAACACTGGAGATTGAATTGCCGTCTTCCACCTCTTTAATGGTTTCTTCTATTAACCGCCGGTAAACCGTATTGCTCACCACCTCCGATGTTATCTTTAAGCCGTTGGAAATGGCCACGCCGCCGACTATCAAGGTGTTTAAGGAGCGGGTGAAGCGAACCAAATAAATTTTCTGGAATAATTTGCCGAAAACTGGCAATTTTAATTTTAAAATATCAAGATATTTTCTTCCTTGGGGAATGGAAATTAAAAATCTAACCCCGAAAATCAAAGCGATGATAATAATTATTAAAAGCCACCAATAATTCTGCAAAAAACCGGAGGTGCCGATTAAAATTCTGGTGGCAAACGGCAATTCAGCGCCTGTTTCCTGTAAAATTCCTGTTAATTTCGGGATAACAAAAACCATCATGATTATTCCCACCGCGCCCAAGCCGCAAAAAACAAAAGCCGGATAAATCATGGCGCCTTTTATTTTGCTCGTCATATCGTAATCTTTTTCCATTTCATCGGCTAAATAATTCAACACTTCGTCCAATTTGCCCGAAGTTTCGCCCGACCTTACGACGCTAATGAAAAAATTGGAAAAAACATTAGGCCTTTTGGCTAAACCGTCGGATAATTTTGAGCCGCTGTCAACTTCGTTGGAAACATCCAAAACAACTGCTTTTAATTTAAGATTATCCGTTTGCTCGGCAACAATCTTTAAGGCCTGAACCATAGCCACGTTAGCCGATATCATTACGGCAAATTGCCGCGAAAAAATAACCAAATCCTTCGACTTAATCCTGTTAAACAAGGCGAACCCTTGTTTTACCCCCTTAAAGACTGACTGCTCCTTAATGGAAATAATTGAGAATCCTCTTTCTTGCAAAGCTTCCGCCGCCATATTTTCGCTTACCGCCTCAGCCAATCCTTGTTTGGTTTTTCCTTCTCTGTCCGAGACTTTATATTTAAAAACAGCCATAAATAAAAATTAGAAATTAGAAATTAGAAATTAGAAATTAGAAATTTGTGTTACATTTCTCTGCTCTCGCTAATCGCTTGTTGATTTACTTCGCCGGACTTAATCAGCTCTTCAATGGACTTTTCCATACTGATCATTCCTTCCCTTCTGGAGGTTTGCATTATGCTTTCAAGCTGGTATACTTTGCCCTCCCTGATTAACGATTTAACCGCGGAATTCGCCAGAAGCAATTCAGCGGCCAAAACCATTCCCCCGCCATGCTTAGGCAATAATTTTTGCACTATAATTCCCATCAAAGCATCGGCTAAATTATAGCGGAACGGCTCAGTCATAAATTCAGTATCAACGGAATTCACTATTTTTTCTATCGCTTTTATTGAGCTGTCAACATTCATTTCCAATATTACCAAGCAGTTGCCGGCTGACAGCTCTAAAATAAGAGGCATGGCGATCGGCAGCTCCTGTCGTATCTCGCCGAGGTAAACCATGTCAACATCTTCCATTAGGCAATAATTTAAACCGTCCACCACCGATTTCACGTCGCGGCCGATTTGCCTCTGCTCAATAATGCTTTTCTTGCCGACAAACAGATTTTCAATCGGATCTTCCAGGGTTATTACGCGCTTACCGCTGGTTTTGTTAACCTCTTCAATAAAAGAAGCGGCAGTGGTAGTTTTGCCCGAACCATGAGAGCCGGCGATTAACAAAAGGCCTGAATTAAAATTCGTAAAATTTTGCGCGGCCGGCGGCAATCCCAAATCGGACAAACTTTTTATAACGCCGGGAATATGATGAATGGACATGGCCGGCATATTTTTTTGATAAAAAACATTGATGCGGAAACGAAAATTTCCGCCCAAATCCTTGACCAAAACGGCTTCTTTGTTCTCTTTGAATTCAACCATTTCATCTTTACTCATAAATGATTCCATAATTTTATTCAACGTTTCGCCGGCGATAATACTCTCGCCTTCCATGGCAACAAGCTGATTGTCAATCCTCATTATGGGCGGATTGCCGACTGTTAAATGCAAATAAGCGGCGTTTTTTTTAGCCGCTTCAACTAATACTCTATTTAAAAAAATTGATGGCACCTCCATATATTTATTTATTTAACACCTTTTTTATCTTATCCATCACCTCGGAGGGCATAAAATGGGCCTTAATCAAATAATCCTGAGCGCCTAAAGCCAATCCCTGCTCAATCTCATTTTTTTGGCTTAAGTTAGTTAATAAAATTACCGGGATTTGGCTGGTTTTCTTATTGTTTTTAAGCTCTTTTAAGACTTCAAAGCCGTTCATCTTGGGCAATAAAATATCCAACAAAATTATATCCGGCTTTTCCTCCGCGGCTAATCCCAGGCCCTTTTCGCCATCCTCGGCCGCGACAACTTCAAAATTTTCCAGTTCAAATTTAGTGGTATACATGCTGATTAAAAATGAATCGTCTTCAATTAATAAAATTTTCTTTTTATTTTGTGTCATATGTTTATTATTTGTAAATTTAGACTGTTGAATAATTAAATTTACCCCTCTATTGTCATTCCCGCGAAAGCGGGAATCCAGGAGTTAAGCGAATAAAATCTGGATTCCCGCTTTCGCGGGAATGACAGAATTGAATTATTCAACGCTCTCAAATTATATTTATGCGGAGACTACTCTTAAAATCTCCTCCATGGAGGTAACGCCTTGCAAGACCTTAATAATGCCGTCCTGCTTTAAAGTGATAAAATTCTGGCTCTCTTTAATATCTTTCATTTTTATAATGCTTTTGCCGTCAATAATCATATTTTGCAGCTTTGCATTTATGTCAAGCACCTCGGCTACGGATAATCTGCCGCTATAGCCGGAATTACTGCATCTGGGGCACCCTTTCCCTTTATAAAACACCAGTTTCGCGATGTCAAACCCCGGAATCATCTCTTTCAAATAATCGCTTGGGATCTCGGCGATTTCCTTCTCAATCTCATTTAAATAATCCTTGGGGATTTTTGCTTCAACTTTGCAATGCGGACAAATTTTTCTGCCCAATCTTTGAGCAATTACCGTATTCAATGTTGAGCCCAATAAAAACGGCTCTACTTCCATATCTATTAATCTGGTAATCGCGCCGACCGCATTGATAGTATGCAATGTTGAAAAAACAAAATGGCCGGTTAGGGCGGAATGAATGGCTAACTCGGCGGTTTCAGCATCCCTGATTTCCCCGACCATAATCACGTCCGGATCCTGGCGCAATAAACTGCGCAAGCCGGTGGCAAAAGTATATCCGATCTCGGGCTTGGCTTGCGACTGATTAGCGCCTTTTATCTGGTATTCAACAGGATCTTCCAGCGTTGATATGTTGATTCCTTCCTTATTAATCATGTTTATAATTGAATAAAGCGTGGTTGACTTTCCCGAGCCCGTCGGACCGGTAACTAATAATAATCCTTCTGTCTTCTTAATGTTTTTCAATATGGTTTTGAGGCCGCTCCCCTGAAAGCCAAGATTTTCCAAGGTGGGCGCTTCCTTGGACACATCCAAAATTCTCATCACCACCTTTTCCGCGCCAAGCAAAGGAAGGGTGGAAACGCGAAAATCAATTTCCCTGTCTTCAATATTCAATCTGATTCTCCCGTCCTGCGGAATGCGCGTTTCGTCTAATTTTAAATTGGCTATAACCTTGATTCTGGCGATTACGGCATTATGGATATTTTTGGGCAAAATCAGAGAAGTCTGCAAAATGCCGTCAATGCGATAACGGACTCTGGATTCATTTTGCAGCGGCTCAATATGGATATCGCTGGCGCCCCCTTCTACGGCATGGCGGATAATTACCGAAACGATTTTGCTCACCGGCGCGCTTTTGGTAATTTCCGTTGATTCCTTTTCTTCTGTTTTCCCTGTTTTTTTTAATTCTTCTTTCTCTTCCTCGGCTCTTTTTTCCAAGGCGGAAGAAATTTCCTTGCCAAAAGTCTTATATTGCTTATGGGCGGCTTTTAAACTCTGGCTGGAAACAAGATAATATTCAACACTCAGCTTTTCTTCTTTAGCCAAAAAATCAACCGCTTCCATCGCTTTAAAATTATCCGGATCAATTACTGCTATCTTAATCGCCTTATCGCTTTTATCAAAGCAAATAATCTTATAATTTTCCGCCACCTCCGCGGGAATAACGGCTAAGGCCTGCTCGCTTATTTTTTTTTCCGATAAATTCTCGTAAGGCAGATTAAAGACACCGGCCTTGATTTTCGCGAACTCTTCGGAATTAATCATTTTATTTTCAAGCAAAATATCTTCAATAGACTTCCCGCCGCCGTCTAATTGCGATTTTATCTTCACTAACTGTTCCGAACTGATCAGATTCTCCTGAATTAATAAATTTAATATTTCAATTTGCTTGCTCATAATAATAAATTATTTCTTTTCATTACTTTTCTCTTTATCAGACGGCTCAAATGGATTTCTTTTGCCGACAGCGCCGCCGCCGGCGCCGGCGCCGCTTTCTTTAAGCGCTTGAAATTTAGGGTTGTCAAAAATGCCTGTGTTTAAAACATTCGTATCGCTTTCATTATTCGCTCCGGAAACAAAATAATAAGCGAGCATTTCAAAAGTAGCGCCTTTCTGGTCCGGAGAAAAGCTTAAATTTGTTATGTCCATCAACTGTAAATTATTTTCCAAAGCGTAAAGCAAATTTTTTAAACTAAGATAATCAACGCCCGCTACGTTCATCGCGATTTTTATTTTCGTAACTTCTTCGGGCAGGCCGGCTTCAGCCGCCTTATTTTTTTCCGGCTGATTATTTCGCGCTTTGGCAACGGCGGCGCTTTCTTTCCCCGAGATAAGCCCCTCGGGGCTTATCTGCATGGAGGTTAAAAGCAATCCGTTTTTTAAAACAATTGATTCCAATTGGACAAACTGTTCTTCGTAAAATTTTTCGCTTGGCAGCATAATTTCAATTTTTTTTATACCTTCGGGGCTTATCTTCTCATACTCCGTTTTTAACTTGTTTAACCGGGCTAAATGATCAAAGGCGGCATTGTATTTACTTTCACTGCTTTCGTTTGACAGCCTGATTTCTCGGGAAATTTTATTATATTTGGGCTTAATCAGTAAAAAAAATCCAACGATTAAAATTATTGCCGCCAGAGCAATCGCCAATAAATTAAAATATTTAATTAAAAAACTGTTTACTTTCTGTTTCAACTGTTCATTGTTGTTTTCTGTTATTTTAATATTATGCATATATATTATTTTTTGAAAATATCCGGGTTGACTGATAATTCCAACTGAAAGCCAACACCGCCTCCCTCTGCCGACGATTGCCCGCCGCTTACTTCGGCTCGCGTAATGTCGCTGTCGCCTCTCATTGTTTTGGTTTGTTGGGCAATGGCGCTAAAGCTTTTGGCTGTGGCGGATAATGTATATTCGCCGCCAATATTTCCGGAAAATCCGGAATAATAGACATCCGCCAAGGTATTTTTTTCTAAAAATTCAAAAAAATCAGTCCAATAAATATGCCGGCCGAGAAGTTCGTCCGCCAATTTCATCTTTTCTTTAAAAATTAGAATTTCTTTTATGTAATCTTTGGCTTGTCCGATACTTTGGTTCATTTCATTGATTTTATCAACAAAATATCGGCCTTTATTTATTTCCTTGTTTTCCAAAAAAATTAAGCCGCCGTAAACAACGGCTATTATTAAAAAAGCCGAAATCGCGGCGATTAACAACACTGAAATTTTTTTCCGCCAGTCAAAAAAAGAAATTACCTCCCCTTTTATCAGATTAGTCCCCATGATACTGAGTTTTTCCCATTTTGTCGGTCTTGATTCGTCTCGCGCTTTTTTCGGCTTGCATGGAATTAATATTTCGCTTTTGGGCTTGCTTTTATTTATTTTATTCGGCTTCTTCAGCTTTTTTTCCGGTTCTTCGGCTTCGTTTTTTTCCGGTTCTTTGCTTCTCTTGCTTTTAGCTCCGGCAAAAACTTCCCCCTGATCATTTTCGCTTTTAATCAACTTTATTAATTCGCGGCGCGAATCTCTAAGACGATTTTTATCCGGACGATTTTCTTTACCGGCTCTCTTAAAAAAAGAAAGCCAGCCGGAGAGCAACCCTCTTTTATCCGTTGATTCTTCTTTTTCATCCGGTTCAGACCATATTATTTCTTTTTTTGTTTTATTTTCATTATCGCTTTCCAAACCATCAATATCATCGTCTTTATTTGATAATAAATCAATTTTTTTCATAATGCTTAGACTATGGCACAAAATAATAAATTAATTTTTTTGTATTTACTCTATCCGTATAAAATTTTCCTTCTTCCTATGAATTATTTATTAAAACGGAAAACTAGATTTTTCAAATGCTATTACAATTAATCTATAAAAATAAATTATTAAAAAAATATATCCTATAAATAAAACAACAATATCTGACGAAATCACTTTCTTGTAATTATTATTCTTTTTATATTTTTTTGTAAAAAATATAACTAGCACGAAAAACAGCGGAAAGAGAAAAAGATAATATAATAAATACCATCCAAAATCATGAATCAATGTTGTAAATCTTAAAATTATTAACGGACAAATAAAGAATAAAACCCAAAATAATACAGAACAAATAACTAATTTATTTTTGTTAAATATATTTTCCATATAAAAATTTCTCCTTTCTATAAATTATTTATTAAATATTCAATGTCTTCTTTAATTATAGCATAAGCCCAATCACTAATCCATTGTTTTTGGCTGTAATGCTTTAACAATTTTAAAATGCTTTGATATTGTTTGATAATAATTTTTTGATGAATTTGATTAAGTTTATAACCTGTTTTATCAAACTTGCCGACCAGTTTTTCTTCGCACCAATTTTCCGGTTTTCTTTGTTCACATTTTTCTAAAATGCGAACAAATATTTTTTCCCGCCTAATTTCTTTTTTGCCGTATCTTCCAATATATTTTTTAATCCAATTTAATTTATTTATTAATTGCCGTTCAACCATCTTTTTGGTTATCATGCCCTTATTATAAAACATTTCTATTTCTTTAATAACAGTTTCAATGTTAATATTTTTTATTTCAATAATTAATTCTTTTGCTTCTTCAATGTTTCCGGCTCTATCGGTTGAATTGTATAAAATAGAATGCTCGCCGGCTTGGTCTAAAATAAACGGCTCCTTATAAATTATCCATGTTTGGCCGCTATCCAAACTATATTCGGTTTTTAAAACCCCTGAGCCGTCTTTATTGTCTTTTGCCGTTAATTCCGCTAAAACGTTGTTAATATACTTATTATCAATACTTCGCTCGCCTGTAATAATTAATTCTGTTTCCGGCTTTACTAAATCCTGGCTTTCCGTTTGGTTTAAAATTGAGCTTGGCTCAATAACTTGCTCAAAGGATTGATCGCCGTCCTGATCAATTTGCATTTGATAATCTTCTTGATTGTCGCATATTGTAAATTGTACATTAGCGTTCACATTATCTAATGGCACTTCATTATAATAAACTGTTTGCTCGTATTGATTATTATTAACAGTCTGGATTCTGGCGTTAAAACTTCCCGCGCCAGTCGCTTTGCCGATTATTTTATAAATATGGCCTTCTGGCAGAAAAGCAAATTTATTGTTTTCAATAATATCATACTGCGCGCCTTCAATACCCATCTCAATATCGCCGTTTGTATCCGGCCCTAAATGATTATTATTTTCATCGTAAACATGCAATTCTATCGGGCTGTGAAAGCTGATTTGCGTGCCGCTAAAACCGCAATTATTTAAATCCTTGGTTAAATTATTATAATCTTGATAATTGAAAGAGTCTTGCTCGCCTTTTAACATAGCTGAAATTAATTGTCTTACTCCGTTAGCGCTTGGCAAATAAGCGTGTTTAGCGTCTATCGCAAAATAAGTATCATCTGCCGCCAATACGCCGGCGCTTCTTAAAGGCACTGTTTCATCTCCGTTAATATATTTTAGGCCGTATTCATATTTGCCTGACTTGTCTTTATTCATGACAAAAATTTGGCCAATGGTCGGGCTGCCGCAGCCGACAATGTTAAAAGTTGTGATATTGTCTTGCTGCGGCGAATAATTATCTAAATTACTATGTAAAGTATTATTAAATCCTAATAAATGCTCATTTCTGCCGGTGTTTTTCATAAATTCTATTGACTGATCATAATTTAACCTGCCTTTAATTCCATTATTATCTAAATCATGCATATCGTAAATATAATAGGCATAATCTTGATCATCTTCACTAAAATAATTTTGGCTTGGTAAAAGTTGATAGACGGATGGAAAGTTTTGTGAGATATTTTTTATTCTTTCTGGATTTAATATACTTCTTCCTAAAACATTTAAATTCATATCATCTCCATACATCAAAATCTTAAAAGCTTTAGGCGCGCCTAAATGCGGAGTGGCAATATCAATGAATTTATTTACTGAATTATCGCCATAATCTTTAATATATTTTTTGGCGATTAAGCCGCCCATACTATGAGCGATAATATTTACTTTATCAGCCCCGGTTTGATTTTTTACTTCTATTACTTTCTCAGCCAATGATTGTACCTGCGGAATTGGGTCAACTCCAGCGGTCCAATTCAAATCCCAGCGCCAATCATAAGGAAAAACAAATAAATTTTCTCCTTCTTGATAACCGTTATTTACGAGTTCGTCAATCAATCCTTGAAAAAAATCTTTGTTAACAATTTTTCTGAATATGCCATCCGGCATTAATATTGAATTTCCTATCGGAATGCCATCTCCCGGTAAAGTTAACTCATTTAAATAATTATCCCAAGGGTCAACTATCATTTTATCAATCGCGGGCCATACTTCTTCGCCGATTTGATTATATAAATAGCTCCCCATAATCCCCGGCACGATAATCACCGGATCTTTTTTCTCTTTCTTGCCAATCCAAGGATCAAATAAAATATGGACTCTTCCTATGCCTTGGATTGCATCGCCTTGCCCGTCTGGATTTAAAGTTTCATGATATGGCCCTGAATTATGCCCCCACCAATTATTAACGGCGTCAACCATAACATATGAGTTATTGCGAATTCCGCCTAATTGATTATTGTATATTTTGGAATTATGAATTGATACAGGATAATAATTCCAATAATTATTCAGAGCCCTTATGTTTTCCGTAAATTCTGAGTTGGTTATATTAACCGCGCCGCTCCAAGCGAAAATAACTCCAGCTTTTAATCCATTGACCCATGCCGGATCCAATCCGCCATATTTGAATACCGCGTGATCAATGGTTAAATTGCCGCCATCTTGCAAGCCCAAAGTCCCCCAGCTACCCGGCTTCGGCGATTGAACAGTCCAAGGACTGTTATCACTACCGACTTCATCATCATAAATTGAAGTGAAAATAACAGGGCTTTCCTCCGCGCCTTCAATAATTAGTTCACCGCTGGTATAAAGAGCGGCCTTTTCATATAGTTTTACTATTGTTCCCTGTTTAATAGTTAATTTAACCCCATTAAACACACGGCTAAATCCTTCAATCAAATATGGGCCTTTTTCGGCTGTCCAGATTGTATCATTTTTAATGTGCTCATAATTTTTAATAACAACTTCAGCGTTAAGTTGATTTATTTTCCCATCAAAAAAGGAATATGGAGAAAGAGCGATAAAAAGAAAAAAAATAAAAACAACGATACCGATTAATGGTGATTTTTTCATAATGCCGTGTTTTATATTAATTTTATTCTATCTGCCGCATTGCCAGGCCGACGGCGGTTGACATTCGCGGCCCTATTTCATCCAGCACCAGCTTTAAATCAACGGGATAGGAAATCCTGTCCCAGGGGTTGCCGATAATAACATTTATGTCTAAAACCTTTGACAAATAGTTG
>JAUYAT010000020.1 GCA_030693295.1 bacterium | reverse complement strand
TGGCATTCCTTGTTTGTCATCCTGAGCTATTCCTATCCTTGTCATCCTGAACGGAGCGAAGCGGAGTGAAGGATCTCTGGTTAGTCGCGCTGCTCGCTGATAACGCAACAACTATTTGATAACATTCATTCCGCCTTACCATAGATTCTTCGGGCTTCGCCCTCAGAATGACAAAAGGCAGAGACTATTATGCATTTTTTTTAATAAATGACTGCCAAATGCTGGCAATATCTTCCTTTTTAAAACCGCCAAGTAAAAATAAAACAACAAAATAAGCCATACCGGCTGATGGAATGATAATAAAAATATTCAGGAGCGGCTTTAAAAATAAAATCAGCGCGAGCATAACGGAAACCGAGGCAACGGCTTTTAAAAATGTCGCAATAATTTTCATCGGCCGGTATTTAATAATTCTTGACACCCATCTCATTCCCAAAAGAAACATTAAGAAGTTGGTCGCCACAACGGTAATGCTGGCGCCAAGCGCGCCGTTTTGATATGTGTTTTGAAAAAATGGAATTAAAATCAGGTTCATCGTTATGCCGGCTGCCAAAGTAATCCCCATATTTATCGTGTTAACTTTCTGCCTGTCGCAAGCGTTAAGCAGGGAGCCGATGGGAAAGTTGATAAAGATAAAAAACAAAGCCGCCATTATAATCTGCAAAGGCAGTATCGCTTCCATGTATTCCGATTTAAACAGCAGAATGATTTTATCTGACAGGGCTATTATGCCGACGCTGATGGGCAGTGAAATAATAATCAAGTAATTCATCGCGCGCTCAAATGTTATCGCAAGCTGTTCCCTGTTGCGCGCCCAGTAGGAGGCGAATGCCGGGTAAAGCGAGGCGGTAAAGGCCATTGGCAGAAACTGCAGGGCGAAAACTATTTTAAAAGCGATTTGGTAATAGCCGACATATATGTCCCCGGCTAAAACGGACAAAAGCACAGAATCAAGATAAGTATAAATTCTTTGAAAAATCGCGAACAAGCCGAAAGGAACGGTTATAACCGCGATTGATTTAATCAGCGCTTTGTCGTATCCGGCAAGCAATTTTATTTTCCATTTCCACCGCGTCAGAACGGCTGAATAGCAAAAATTAAAAACGCTGGCCGCCGCCATCGCCCCCATCAGCCAGCGCAGGCCAAGGTTGAAATGCAGGGCGGTTAAGCCGAATAATAAGGCGATAAGCTGGAATATAACGGAAGCAATGCTTTCAAAAATCAGATTATGGAAGCCGCGGCTTATCGCGAAAAAGGTGAGCGTAAAAGAGTCCAGAACCATGCAGATTGAAGAAAGATAAACCAATTGGCGCGTTAATTCCGGATAGCCCATTATGTTGACTAAAATAATGGCGGCTGAAAGAGATAAAACAGCCAATGGGATTTTAATCGCCAAAACACTGCTTAATAAATTTTGCGCTGATAGCGCCACAGTTCTACGATCCACTCCTGGATTCCCGCTTTCGCTCGCCTCGCTGAAGCTCCGGCGAAGCGGGCGGGAATGACATAGAGAGTTTGTTGCTTTTTCCATTTCTTCCCCGCTTGTTTTAGCCACTTCCCTCGTGAGCACATTGGACAAGCCGATGTCAATAAAAATGGCGAAAATAGTGGTAAAAGATATGGCGAAATAATACTTGCCCAAGTCTTCCGGCCCTATCGCCCTGGCGATTATGGCAAAATAAGCGAAAGAAATCACCTTCTGCAAGATGAGAGCGAAGGTGAAATAGGAGGTATTTTTTGCGATGTTGGAAATTTTAGAAGACATTAGTAATTTTTATTTTTAAACATCTTTTCTTTGTCATCCTGAACGGAGCGAAGCGGAGTGAAGGATCTCTGGTTAGCCGCGCTGCTCGCTGATAACGCAACAACTATTTGATAACATTCATTCCGCCTTACCATAGATTCTTCGCCCTGCGGGGCTCAGAATGACAATGGA
>JAUYAT010000031.1 GCA_030693295.1 bacterium | reverse complement strand
TTTGTTTGCTTGAATTAGTCATATGGATTTTAGAGCTTAATTTTTTACAATTTCATTTTAGCAAATGCTGGCGAGATTGTAAAAAATTGGGCTGTTAGGTTTCCTTAGCCTACTGGTTCAGTATATACAGGACTAATCACTTGATTGTAGTATTCAATTGAACAATTGCCATGCCACTCGTTTGTATGCTTGTCGGAAACATAATCACCTCGGCGAACATGAATTGAGATTGCTTCCTTGCTCGCTATCTCGGCTTCAAACGATTTTGCGCAATCACTTAAAGAATTTTTAAGAGTAAATTCTTTTCTAATAATTTTTTTAATATCTTCAAAATATTTTTCACTTTGCCAAAAACCATCTAGATAAATATTATCAGAGGCTTTTAAAATATTTTCGTCAAAACGAGATTGTTTTTCTTTGACATAGATTGAATTATCCGCGAAAAGAAGATTATGAAGAATATATTTCCGTCCGTTCTTCTGCTCGTATTTTTTCAGTCTTTTAATTTCGTCATTAGCCGCAATATTTTCTGTAATATTAAGTGTTTTTAATTTATATTCACGAGGAGCAGCATTATCTTCCATATTGTCAAACCACGAAATATCTAATTTTAATTCCGCGTTATGAATATGCGCCAACTGCCGCCCAACAGCGTATTGGAACATTTGATTGCCTAAGCCGCCTTGTAGTTTCACGATAATCATAAAATTTTGTAGGAATAAAAGCTGAAATTATGGAGCAAAAATGCAAAGTTAAAAAATTCAGTGTTATTAATTTTTGTTGTGTTGAGGATTTGTGATTCGGAAAATATCGTTAATCACTTTTACAGTATAATGTGGCGCTCTTTTCTCAATAAACGATTTTATTTCCGAAATTTTGGGGTAGTCATTTGTCCCGTTGAAACATAGAGCATCATCAATGAGAATGACGTGGTTTTTAACGGGGTGACTGAGTATGATCTCTAATTCCTGAAGTATGGGTGTATCTTTTTCTCCTCGTGCAGTGTCTCCTTTTGAGTAGTGTGCATCAAGCCAAAATAGCGCAGGAATTTTTATTTCCTGAATTATTTCTTTGAGGATAATTCCGCTATCACCGCAACGCAAATTTATGTTGCTTGCGCCAGCGAAGCGCTCTTGCGCTTTTGCGAAAAGTACCGGAGAAAGCTCTATTGAATATATTTTAGAAAATATATTTTTCATCGCATCAACCATATCTCCTTTGTATGTTCCTGTTTCTACAAAAGTTGAATATTTAAATTTTCTCGCATATTTTTTAACCACACGTTGTTTTATTTTGTTCCTTATGGCTGATTGTGTTCTCACGAGTAGATTTAATAGAGGAGTAGTTATTTTGTGAAGGTAGATTTTTTTTAATTTTTTTTTTAAAAGAAATTTAAATGCCTGTTTATTAATGTTGGCCATAGTGTTATTATTTATTTAACTTCTTTTTGTAATAAATCTGCTACTATTTTTTTAACTTTTATATTAGCGAGAGGTAAGTCTGTGTGTTTAGGAATTTTGCGATATTTTATTACTCTTGCTGGATTGCCGGCGACAATAACCCCATTTGGAACATTGGCTACTACTATTGCTCCAGCCCCAATCACCGAATAATCTCCGATGGCTACGCCAGGCAACACAATTGCTCCTGTCCCAATCCACACATGGCTCCCTATTTTGACAGGACGAGAAATTAAAGTTTGCCACATAGGATGTTCGGTATAATCATGCGTAGATGTGTGTATAATAGTCCCATAACCAATCATTGAGTGATCTCCAATGTCAATTGTTCCATTTCCCAATAGTGCTACACTTCCTCCAAAGCTGACGTTTTTACCAATTTTTAAGTTTTTATGTTGTATTGTCCCAACTGTACCCGACGGGTATCTATGTTGTCGCCGACTTTGGATGTTTTGTTTTATGTAAAACATAAAACTGGAGACTCTGTGAATAATTTTATAGAATTTTTGTTTCATAGTTTAGGATTGAAGAGATTTTACCAAAATTTTTTCCACCGAATATATTTGCTCTAGGGTTTTTGACATTCAGAATTTCAAAAGAAACGTCTTGTTTTCTGTCAAGAAATTCTATGCATGGCTTTTGTTTTGTTATTGAGATATCACAGGTGAGATGCCCAACATTAAAGAGAAATTTAGGGATTTCAACCGTTGTAATATAATTTCCCGCATTGAAGTTAATTAACTCTCCATTTGTGTCTGATGGTGAAGATACAAGGAGCATATTCCCTTCAAAGTTGAATACTACACTCAAAAGAGCATTTTCTATGTCCTTGTTAATCTGGTATTCAATTTCAATAAATAGGTTTTCATTTATTGGAATCTGCGTGGATGGAACTTTTTCTTTATTGAGAATTTTTATTTTTTGTATAAATGCAACTTTGTCCGTATTTTGTGGTTTCTTATATTCCACTATGGCATTAGAACGAGTCGTATGTAAATATACTTCAATTACTTCTTCTGTTTTTCCAAACTTTTTTATCTTTCCTTTTTCAAGCAAGATTGTTTTTGGGCAAAGTCTTTGCACCGCGCTCATATTATGGCTTACAAATAAAATAGTCCTGCCTGCTTGTTTCGTCACCTCGTCCATTTTCCCCAAGCACTTTTTCTGAAACTCGGCGTCGCCGACGGCCAAAACCTCGTCCACCAGCAAAATATCCGGCTCCATATGCGCGGCTACGGAAAATGCCAAGCGGACATACATTCCTGACGAATATCTTTTTACGGGAGTGTCAATGAATTTTTCAACGCCGGAAAATTTTACTATATCATTAAACTTATCGCTAATTTCTTTTTTTGCCATGCCTAAAATTGCTCCATTTAGAAAAATATTTTCCCGCCCGGTTAGTTCTGGATGAAATCCCGTGCCGACTTCCAAAAGGGAAGCGACACTGCCTTGCATTCTGATTTCGCCGGTTGTGGGGGGAGTAATGCCCGTTAGTATTTTTAAAAGAGTGGATTTGCCGGCGCCGTTGGCTCCGATAATGCCGATTGCCTCGCCTTTTTCAACAGTAAAATTAATATCCTTTAAAGCCCAAAATTCTTCCTTGCCGGCTTTTCCAACCGCCTGCTTGGCCTTGTGCTTAAGAAATGCGAACGGCCTTTTCGCGACATTGGTTAAAACATCGCGCAAAGCGACATACCCGCCTTGCTGATGGGTTATGTTGTATTTTTTAGATATGTTTTTTACTTCAATAATTGGATTCATAAATTTAAACGATGTCCGCGAAATATCTTTCTGTCTTTTTAAAATAAATTATTCCGAATACCAATAAGACAAAACAAGTAACTCCGGAAATGGCCAGAAGCTCCCAATTTATAGGCGCTCCGCCTAAAATGGCTGAACGGGCGGCTTTGATTACGCCGGTCATTGGGTTTATCGCCAAGATCCATGAATATTTTCCGGCAATGCTGGCGGGATAAATCACCGGAGTTACAAACAACAGCATCTGAATAAAGAATGGAAGCGCGTATCGCACATCGCGGTATTTGACATTAATAGACGCTAAAAACAGGCCCAAGCCGACTGATGCCATAAATGTTATCAGCAGGAGCAGAGGTATTATTAAAAGTCCGGCTAAATTAGGCAAGTAATTATAATAAGCCATTAAGCCGACTAAAATAACAGAAGCAATCGCAAAGTCAACTAATTTGGTCGCTACTGAAGATATTGGCAGGATTAAGCGCGGAAAATACACTTTAGTTATAATTGCTTGATTGCTAATCAGGCAATTGCTGGTTTCGGATAATGCCGAAGAGAAAAATTGCCATAACAGCAGGCCGGTATAAACAAAAATAGGGTAGGGGATGCCATCAGACGGCATTTGGGCGAATTTGCCGAAAAATACGCTGAAAACTACCATTGTCATAAACGGCTGAAATATCGCCCAGAGAACGCCTATAACAGTCTGTTTGTATCTTACCTTTATGTCGCGCCAAGTAAAAAAATAGAGTAATTCTTTATACTGCCAAATTTCTTTTAAATCATTCCAGCTGAATGTTTTTTTAGGTTTGATGATGGTTAAGTTCATAAAGTTTCTATTTTTTCACCATTTATTGATTTTATCCACAATTTTTTTCTTCATTTTTAAATATGATTTTACTGCTTTTTTTTCTGCCGTAGGCGATACTAAGCGCAAGATTTCTTTTCCAAGAATTCTGTATTGCCCGCCTACTTTATTGGCTTTTAGCAAGCCGTTTTTAAGCATACGTTTAATGGTGCTGTTGCTTATTTTTAACAACTTTTGCGTTTCGTTTGTTGTATATACCGCGTTTGGCTTTATTTCTTGTTCCATATTTTAAGTATAAAAGAAGTGTCAAAAGGTGTCAAGGGGGGGGCAAGAGTCCAAAGTCTGGCGGCTTATATTTTATTACCGTCCGCCTCTGCTCAACACGGTATAAATCGTTTTCAGGATAATAGACAGGTCAAGATAAATTGACCTGTTTTTTATATAGAAGAGATCGTATTGAAGTTTCTTTAAAGTGTCTTCGCGGGAAGGGGAATGGTATTCGCCGGAAATCTGGTCCCAGCCGGTAAGTCCGGGCTTGACCAGCGTTCTTTCCTGATAAAAAGGGATGATGATTTCCAACTCCTTTATCAGCTCCGGCCGTTCCGGGCGCGGGCCGACAAAACTCATTTCGCCTTTTAAAATATTAATGGCTTGCGGTATTTCGTCAATTCTGGTTTTGCGCAGAAAAGCGCCGAATTTGGTGACGCGCTTGTCTTTTTCAGCCGTGGGCGAGAAATCATTATTGGCCGCGGTCATAGTTCTGAATTTGACCATTGTAAACGGCTTGTTGTTTTTGCTGGATCGGATTTGTTTGAAAAATACCGGGCCTTTGCTTCCCAGTTTTATAATCAAGCCGATAAGCGGCCAAAAGAGCAGTGTGATAATTAATATAGACAGAGCCAGAATTATGTCATAGCCGCGTTTAACCGCGTCAAACAAAGTCTTGTTGCCTTCGCTTAAATTTTCCAAAAACCACATTTGAGTAATGGCGTTAATCGGCACCTTGCCTGTAATCATTTCGTAAAAATCAGGCAGCCAAATATAATTAATTTTTAAAGGCAGGCATTTAAACAAAGATGTCCGCAGTTCAGGCGATTGATGCGGGTCGGAAGTTATAACAAGAGTCGCGACTTTTTTGTCTATGATTAATTTATCAAGGTTGGCAAAGTTTTTTATTATTGGGATTCCGTTGATGTTGTCGGTTTCATATATGCCGTCAACTATAAAAGCGATATTATAACCCAAATGCGGCTTGCGCTGGAGTTCATTAATCAGTTCTTTGGCCTGTTCATTTAAGCCGATTATGGCAATTGTATTTTTAGGCAAATACGCTTTAAGCGACCAGTTGTAAAATTGCCGCCAGAGGTAAAAAAGCGCGGCGAAAACCGCGATGTAAATCAATAAATTTCTTTTCGGCGCGATCGTTATCTGCGGGTTTAAATAAAAGAAAGCGGCTGAAAGCAAGCCGGCTATGATTAAACTGCGGCCGGTGGCTCGGAAAAATTTAATATTATTGACTGCCAGGTTTAAATCATACAGATTAGAAATATAAAAAATCAAAATCCAAGCAATAAAAATTATGGTAAAAGGCCAGAAATGGCTTTGCCAAAGCTGTTCCGTCGGCTTTGCCCAATAGCGAAGCAGGAGAGTCAGATAAAGAGAGAAATAGAGAATTCCAATGTCGCCCAATAAAAGAATTAATTTTTTAGCTTTATTGTTCATAGGGTTATTATAGTAATTTTTTTGCGAAAAATCAAGGTTTTAATTAAACTCCACCCCAGCCCTCCTCTTATACAAGAGGAGGGGGTTAAAGGCAGGTGTTATTTCGTCCCCTCCTCTAAGATTAGAGGAGGGCAAGGGAGGAGTTGAAAAACATATTAAACTCCACCCCAGCCCTCCTCTTATACAAGAGGAGGGGGCGGGCATTTGATTTATTGGATTTTAATTGCTATAATTTATTTATGATAAAGAGCAACTTTACTTTCAACTGGCCTCTTGTCGGCAACGGGCATATTATTGAATTTTTGGCCAAAGGCATTGCTAACGATAAAATCGCCGGCAGTTATATTTTTAGCGGACCGGACAATTTAGGCAAAACCACAACAGCTAATTATTTCGCCCGCAGTCTGGTCTGCCAGAGAGCGCAAGAAGGAACGGCTATTTTGCCCTGCGGAAAGTGCCCGGCCTGCCAGCAGGCGGAGAAAGGCCTGCACGGGGATATTCATTTGGTTAAAAAGGACAAAGACAAAAAAAATATTTCCATTGAGCAAATCCGCGATTTTATAAGAATACTGGGCATGGCCTCGTTTTTAAACAGTTACAAGATAGGCATAATCAAGCATGCCGAAAGTTTGAGTATTGAAGCCGCCAACGCTTTGCTTAAAACATTGGAAGAGCCCAAAATCAAGGTAGTAATAATATTAGTCACCTCAAATATCGGCGCGCTTCCCGCGACCATTGTTTCACGCAGCCAGGTTTTGCGATTCAAACTTGTTAAAGCCGATCTGATTTATGATTATTTGATCAGGGATTATAAAGCAAAGAGAAGCATGGCCAAAGATCTGTCTTATTTATGCTTGGGCAGGCCCAGCTTGGCGGTTAAATTTTTGGAAGACCGGGAATTTTACAACGTTTATTTAAATCGCGCCAACGGGTTTTTTCAATTTAGCCAAGAAGACATTAATAAGCGCTTGGCCGTTGTGGAAGAATTGATCGGCGCGAAAGCCGGCGGCCAGGAGTCGGTTAAAATCGCCGGGCGGATAATAGAAATCTGGCAGGGCATAACCAGGGATTTGCTTCTTTTGGAATTTGGCCAAGACTGCCTAACCCAGCACTTATTGCTTGAAGACGAGCTTAAAAAAATAAAAACGAAATTTAAGCCGAGCGACTTATTGAATTTGGCGAAGAATTTGCGCCAAGCGAAAGAATATTTGGCCGCCAACGTTAACCCAAAGCTGGTTCTTGAAAATATCGCGATTAATATTTAAAATATAAATATGCCTAAATCAAAATTATTTTTATCAGCCGTTTTATTATTAATAATAGCGGCGACCGCCTCCGGCTGCGTGACGATTAAGACTGAAGGTGATGCCGCCGGCAGCGGCACTGACGGCGGAGTTTTTAAGACGGCTAACCGCGGCGACATCTGGCAGCAGAAAGCTTTAATTCCCACGACAAGCGGCAAACCGAGTAGCATTGCCGGTTTTAGCGCCGTCTGCTTATTAATGGATCCGAGCGACAACAAGGCGATTTATTACGGCAGCCAGGTCAACGGCCTTTTTTATTCTTACGACGGCGCGGACAGCTGGCAAGTGGCTAAAACGCTCGGCCAGGTTACTGTTAACGACGCGGTTGTGGACCCGAGCTCAAAATGCGTAATTTACGCCTCGGCCGCCAACAGGATTTATAAATCAACCGACTGCAGCCGCGCTTGGTCGCAAATATATTATGACAATGATTTAACCGTTACCGTTAACACGATAGCGATTGACTATTATGACAGCAAGAATATTTACGCCGGCACATCGCGCGGCGAAGTTATTAAAAGCTCCGACCGGGGAGAAAGCTGGCAGACTGTTAACCGGCTTAAGAATAATGTTGAGAAAATTATGATCAGCCCCTTTGACAGCCGGATTATTTTCGCGGCTACGGCCAAGAAAGGCATCCATCGTTCGCTTGACAGCGGATATAATTGGACTGATTTAAGCGCTAATTTAAAGGAATTTAAAGATGGCATGACATACCGGGATTTAGCCATATCCAAGTCCGAAGAAGGATTGATATTTTTGGCTAACAGCTACGGCTTGTTAAAATCCGCTGATTACGGCGATACCTGGGCGAATATAACCTTGATTACTCCGGAGAAAAAAGCTACTATTAATGCCATAGCGGTAAGCCCGAAGAACGGCAAGGAAATTTATTATGTTACCAATACGACTTTTTATCGTTCCGATGACGGCGGCGAAACATGGACGACAAAAAAACTGCCCACAAGCCGGGCGGGCGCCAAGCTGTTGATTGACCCGGAGGAAACAGATATAATTTATATGGGGGTTAAGTCAATAAAATAATAAATTAATTATATGAACAAATATCTTCAAGCGAAACAAGAAGAATTTAACAAAGCTGTTGAATTTTTCAAAAAAGAGATAGCGCATTTGCGCACCAACAGGGTTAATCCGAATATATTGGACAGCGTGCAGGTGGATGCTTACGGCGCCAAGACGCCGCTTAACGGCTTGGCCAGCATTACCGTGCCGGAAGCGAGAAGCATGGTCATCGCGCCCTGGGACAAAAATATCATCAAAGAAGTTGAAAAAGCGATTACGGCGGCTGATTTGGGGCTGTCCGTTGTTAACGAAGGCGACAAATTGCGGCTGATAGTGCCTTTGCTGACCGAAGAAAACAGGCGCGAGATAGCCAAGAAATTAAACAAAAAATTGGAAGACGCCCGCATCTCCGTCAGGCAGACAAGAGATGAAATAAAAAATGACATTGAGCAGGCCGAGGAAAATAAAGAAATCAACGAGGACGATAAGTTCAGATTCATCAAAGAACTGGACGAAGAAGTTGCTGAAAATAATGATGAATTGAAAAAAACCAGGGATAAAAAAGAAGAGGAAATAATGACGATATAAATATGTTTTTAACCATAATCACATTTATTATAGTTTTAAGCGCTCTTGTTTTCGTTCATGAACTGGGGCATTTTGTCGTGGCGCGCAGATTCGGCGTTAAAGCCGAAGAATTCGGTTTTGGCTTTCCGCCAAGAGCATGGGGCATTTATAAAAATGAGCAGGGAAAATGGAGGCAGGTATGGGGCGGCCGGGAAGTAAAAGATTGCGCTAAAACGATTTATTCAATCAATTGGATACCTTTAGGCGGATTTGTCAAGATTAAGGGACAAGATGGAGAAGTGGAAGGCGAGCCGGACAGTTTCGCTTCAAGGCCGATTTGGCAAAGAGCAATAATACTTTCAGCCGGCGTAACCATGAATATCGCGCTGGCCGCGGCAATCATTATAATCGGCCTAATGATCGGCATGCCCCAGGCGCTTGACGGCATAAATCCGAGCGCGAAAGTGACGGATAAAAAAATCCAGGTGGCGCAGATTTTGCCGGATTCTCCGGCGGCCCGCTCCGGAATTCAATTAGGAGACGCGATTGCCGATATCAACGGCCAATCCTTTGCCGGCGCGGAAGAGCTGCAGCGGTTCGTTGACGAGAATACAGGCGGAGAATTGAATTATAATATTATCCGCGAACGGCAAGAAATAACTTTAAAAATAACGCCGGAGATTATCGCGGAAACCGGAAAAGGAGGCATTGGAATCGCCATAGTTGAGACCGGAATAGTCAGGTATCCTTGGTATCTGGCGATACCAGAGGGGATAAAAACGACTTTTTTTCTGGTTTGGGCGATAATCGTCGCCTTTTTTGAGTTGTTAAAAGGGTTGATAATGGGGCAAGGGGCGAGCGCGGAATTAGCCGGACCCATCGGCATAGCGGCCTTGACCGGCCAGGCGGCGCGCATGGGCCTTGTCTATATTATGCAGTTCGCGGCAATGCTGTCCATTAATTTGGCCATTATTAATTTTTTCCCTTTTCCGGCATTAGACGGCGGCCGAGTTTTATTTTTAATAATTGAGAAGATCAAGGGCTCGCCGGTGCGGCGCGAGCTGGAAGCGGCTATTCACAATACCGGCTTTGCCTTGCTGATGCTTTTGGTTTTGCTGGTGACATTTAGAGACATATCTAAATTCGGCTATATTTTTAAGAATATTTTTGAAAAAATATTTTAATTAAATAATAATAATAATAAATATGCGAATCAACATTAAAGCGACCAACATTGAACTAACGCCGAGAATCAAAGATTATGTCCAGGAAAAAATGGATATGCTGGAAAAATATTTGGGCGATATTAAAGTTATTCAAGTTGATTTTGAAGTGGCGCTCACCACGCGCCATCATGTCAAGGGCGAGATTTACCGCGCTGAAGCCAATATTGAGCTTCCGCGCGAGCTTTTGCGAGTGGAAAAGACTGAAAAAGATTTGTTTAAAGCGATTGACAAAGTTAAAGATCATCTGAAAATTTCCATAAAAAAATATAAGGAAAAAAGAATTGACGCGAGAAAAAAATAAAAAATTGAGAATGTTGAATAATTTATTCTCTTTGTCATTCCCAGATTGACTGGGAATCTAGGAGTTAACGGTAAGAATAAGAAAATAAATAAAAGTGTTAAAAAATATCATACTACTTTTTAAACTTTTTATATTATTCGTGTTTTTACAGCTCACTCCTGGATTCCCGCTTTCGCGGGAATGACAGATTAGCGCGTTTCGTAATTTACAAAATTTTATAAAAAAGGAGGGGAAATAAATGGATAATCCAATAGCTTTATGGCTTAGGAGCAATGCTGACCTGTGCGTTATCGGAGTAATGATTTTATGGGTGGCTGTCGCAGGGCTTGCTTTTACAACAGCCATACTAAGAAAGCTGGGGCTGACGCGCCGATAAAAGCGGCAAACCCCGTTGCTCGCGAGCACGAGTAGCGGGGTTGATTTTTTATGAAATAATAATTATAATGACATAGTATTAAGTTTTAAAAATTAGACTGTAGAAGAATCAGCGTCATATCAGCGTAGCTATCCGCGTAAATTCAGCGTTAAAGCCGTATAAAGCCAAAATGAAGCTGATTTTTTCACAAAAGTGATATTAAAACAGTTTTTCTATATTCTAAATAATATGAGCATAATAACTAAAATTTTCGGCGACCCGAATGAAAAGATAATAAAGTCATTGCAGCCGATTGTTGACGAAATTAACGGGCTGGAGGCGAAATTTGAGAAAATGAGCGATGAGGAATTGCGGAGCATGACTGTTAAGTTCAAAAACGAATTAAATAGCGGATTAGAGCGGGATGATGAAGTTTTAAATTCCAAAACAGACGAATTATTGCCGGAGGCGTTTGCCGTAGTCAGAGAAGCGGCTAAAAGAGTATTGGGACAGAGGCATTATGACGCGCAATTAATCGGCGGCATAATTTTACACCGCGGCCAGATCGCGGAAATGAGAACCGGCGAAGGCAAAACCTTGGTGGCGACTTTGCCGCTATGCTTAAACGGGTTAGCCGGCAAGGGAGCGCATTTAGTAACGGTTAACGATTATTTGTCGCGCGTTGGCGCCGGCTGGATGGCGCCGGTTTACCATTTATTGGGCCTTACGACAGGAGTGATTGTTCATGACGCCGCTTATATTTACGATCTTGGTTTTAGCGATGATTCCCAATACGACGAGCGGCTGAAGCATTTCAGGCCGGTGGAGCGCAAAGAAGCGTACGGATGCGATATTTTATACGGCACCAACAATGAATTCGGCTTTGATTATTTGCGCGACAATATGGCGCCGAGCCTTGAGCGGATGGTCCAAAGAGGGCTTTATTACGCTATTGTTGACGAAGTTGATTCAATCCTGATTGACGAAGCGCGCACCCCGCTGATCATCAGCGCGCCAGCCGAAGAATCAACTGACAAATATTTTAAATTTTCCGAGCTGGTGCAGAAATTAAAAGAAAACGAAGATTATAATGTTGACGAAAAGATGCGGGCGGCAACTTTGACGGAAGCCGGCATTAGCAAGATGGAAAAATTGCTGGGCGTTGATAATATTTATGTTGCCGGCGGGATGCGCGATGTCCATCATATTGAGCAGGCGCTTAAAGCATGGACATTATTTAAGCGCGACAGGGATTATGTCGTCAAAGAAGGCGAAGTAATAATAGTTGATGAATTCACGGGACGGTTAATGTACGGCAGGCGCTATAGCGAGGGATTGCATCAGGCGATTGAAGCCAAAGAAGGGGTGAAAATTCAGCGCGAAAGCCAGACTTTGGCAACAATCACTTTCCAAAATTATTTTAGAATGTATAAAAAATTAGCCGGTATGACAGGAACGGCGGTGACCGAAGCCGAGGAGTTCGCCAAGATTTATAATCTGGAAACAGTTATAATCCCGACCAACAAGCCGATGGTCAGGCGGGATTTAAACGATTTGATATATCGTTCCGAGGAAGGCAAATTTACGGCGGTAATAAAAGAAATAAAAGAGCGGCACAAAATCGGCCAGCCGATTTTAGTCGGCACGATTTCCATTGAAAAAAACGAATTGCTCGGCGAGATGCTGGAGCGCGAAGGGGTTAAGCCGCAAATTTTAAATGCCAAGCACCATGAAAAAGAAGCGCAGATTATAGCTCAAGCCGGCGAGCTCGGCGCGGTAACGATAGCTACCAATATGGCGGGCCGGGGCGTTGATATAATGCTTGGAGGAGCGCCTCCAAGTAAGTTTAAAGTTCAAAGTTTAAAGTTCAAAGTTAAGGAAGATGATTATAATAAAACCTATGAAGAATGGGAAAAAGAGCGCGAAAAAGTCATTGAAGCCGGCGGCTTGCATATTATCGGCACGGAAAGGCATGAATCGCGCCGAATTGACAACCAGCTCAGAGGACGGGCAGGCAGGCAGGGCGATCCGGGTTCGTCCCAGTTTTATGTTTCAACGGAGGATGATTTAATGCGCATTTTTGGCGGGGACAGGATGAAATCGCTAATGGCGGCCTTGCGCGTTCCTGAAGATATGCCGATTGAAAATAAAATCATTTCTAAATCCATTGAATCGGCGCAAAGGAAAGTTGAAGGCAATAATTTTGACATCAGAAAGCATTTAGTTGAGTATGATGATGTTATAAATAAACACAGAGAAGCGATTTATAAGAGGAGGAGAGAAATACTGGAATTGGCTGAAATAGAAAATCCTAAATCCGAAATCCTAAATCCTAAACAAATTCAAAATTCAAAATTCAAAATTCAAAATTCATTTTCAGGCATCATTCTTGAAATGGTGGAGAATGAGATTGAGCAAGTGGTTAGCTTTCATACCGCCGGTGACAATGTTAAGGAATGGAATTTAGAAGAAATTTATCAGGTTGTTTCAACCATTTTTCCAGTTGAAGAAAAATTAAAAAGCGATTTGGCCGAGTTAAGCGGCGCCAGCAAATTGGATAAAGTAAAAGCGAGAACGGCCATAATTGAACATCTGATAAATTTAACCGGCAATATTTACGATAAAATCAAGCTGAAAAGCAAGGAAATGGGAATAGATTGGAGCCAAATTGAAAAAGCGATATTGATTCATTCAATTGACACCTTATGGATAGAGCATTTGGAAGCGATGGATTATATGCGGCGCGGCATCGGCCTGCGGGGGTATGGCCAGCGCGATCCTTTGGTTGAGTACAAAAAAGAAGCTTATCAATTGTACAATGAATTAAATAATTTAATTCAAAAAGAGGTTGTTTATTCCATATTCAAGGTGGCTGATGTAAATCAGTTTGTTGCCCCGAACTTGGCTGACCGGGCTAAGCAATTCAGCGCGCCGGCGAAGGAAATGAATACAAGCACGGCTTCATTTGCCGGATTTTCCGCCCAAGGCGGATCCGCCTCTGGCGGAAAGCAAAAGGATTTTATTAAGCAGAAAGTTAAGGATGCCGCCGGCCATAAAGTCGGCAGAAACGATCCCTGTCCGTGCGGCAGCGGAAAGAAATATAAAAAGTGCTGCGGAAGGTAATGCGTAGCACGGACTTGAAAATTCCGAGTCTCGTATTGTGTTTTTCCAAAAAACAATGTAAAATGGAAGTACTAATTCCATAATGACGAAAAAATCATATGTATAAACGAATATTTAAAATAAACAGGAATGCTAATCAAAGTTTCTTTTTATTTGGTCCTCGCGGAACCGGAAAAACAACATGGCTAAAATCAAATTTTCAAAATTCAATATATTTGGACTTGCTTGATTCAAAGCTTTACAGAACATTTTTGGCAAATCCTGAAAAGCTGGAACATTTTATTCCGGCAGACTACAAAGACTGGGTTATTTTAGATGAAGTTCAGAAAGCGCCAAATCTTTTAAATGAAGTCCATCGGCTGATAGAAGCTAAAAAATATAAATTTATTTTAACAGGATCCAGCGCCCGCGGCTTGCGTAAAAAAGGAATAAATTTATTGGCAGGCAGAGCGCTTACTTATTATTTTCATCCTTTAACGCAAAAAGAATTAGGAAAAGATTTTTCTTTGCAACGTTCTTTGAAATTCGGACAATTGCCAATGGCTTGCACTTCTTCTAATCCGGATAAATTTTTAAATTCTTATATTCAAACTTATCTGAAAGAAGAGGTATTGCAAGAAGGGTTAACCCGCAATATAGGAAATTTTTCCCGTTTTTTGGAAACAGCCGCTTTTTCGCAAGGGGAAATTTTAAACGCTTCCCATATTGCCAGAGAATCTCAATTGGAAAGAAAAACAGTGGAAAACTATTTTTCTATTTTAGAAGATTTGCTTATCGGTATTCGCGTGCCGGTTTTTAACAAACGTTCAAAAAGAAAGCTGATTTCTCATAACAAATTTTATTATTTTGATGTTGGAATTTTTCGCTCTTTAAGGCCGCGCGGCCCGCTGGATTCCGAAAGTGAAATAGACGGAGCGGCGCTGGAAACATTGTTTTTGCAAGAAATTCGCGCGTTAAACGATTATTATAATTTAGGTTATAAAATATATTACTGGCGTTCCGCGACCGGTCTGGAAGTTGATTTTGCGCTTTATGGCCCAAAAGGCCTGTTGGCTTTTGAAATTAAGCGAAAATCATCTATTTTTAAGAAAGATTTAAAAGGACTGCGCGCTTTTTCCCAAGATTATCCTGAAGCTAAATTGTTTGTTTTTTGTTCAACGGATAAAAAAGAATATCATGGAGATATTCAAGTTTTGCCGATAGAGACGGCTTTAAAAAATTTAAAAGAGATATTGCTTCAGGAATAAAGCCGGTAGAAATAATCCTTGCTTGTGCGGCAGCGGCAAAAAATGGGAATTTAGGACAAATTAGGCATTCGGCGACAGTCCCGAATAGCCATACTTGCATTTTAATTTAATTTGCTTTAAAATAATAATAGCTTTGGATTACGAAATACCGTTTTGCTGTCATTCCCGCGAAAGCGGGAATCCAGGAGTTAAGCGAGTAAAATCTGGATTCCCGCTTTCGCGGGAATGACAAAGCAGTAAAGGTATTTTTATTTATGCAAGAAAATATATTGCAAAAAATATTTCAGCCAAGCGCGCGGGGCAAAGTGCGCTGGGTTTTTGTTTTGATAATGATACTTGTTTTTGCCGCGTCTTTGGTTGATGCCGGGCAATATTATAATAAAGCGGTTGATAAATT
>JAUYAT010000048.1 GCA_030693295.1 bacterium | reverse complement strand
AATCTTGCTTATGATAATTTTTTGGGGCGTTTGGCAATTGGCAGAATATATGAAGGCATTCTTAAAACAGGCAGCAACGTTTTTTTAAAAAAAGCGACAGGCGAAACAAGGGCCGGCAAAATAACAAAAATTTTTACCTTTCACGGACTTAGTAAAAAAGAAATTCAAGAAGCCAGCGCCGGAGACATAGTGATGATTGCCGGAATAACGGATATTTATATCGGAGAAACTGTTTGCAGCGATGCTTCGCAAGAAGCCTTGCCCGCGATTAGCGTGGATGAACCGACGATTTCACTTAATTTTTTAGTTAATAGTTCTCCTTTTGCCGGAAGAGACGGAAAATTTGTCACCGGCCGGCAGATAAAAGAAAGGCTTGAAAAAGAATTAAACGTGAATGTCGGCCTTAAAATAGATTTTTCGCCCAACGATTATTTTAAAGTTTACGGGCGCGGAGAATTGCATATTGCCATATTGCTGGAAAATATGAGGCGCGAAGGATATGAACTGCAAGTTTCCCAGCCGCAAGTTATTTTTAAAGATATCCCTTCGACAGGCTCAGGGCAAGCGATTAAACTGGAGCCGTTTGAAGAAGTTATTGTTGACGTCCCTGCCCAAATGGTAGGAACAGTTATAGAAAAGCTGGCAAAAAGAAAAGGCATTATGGTTGATATGCATCCGGAGCAAAATCATACCAGAATTATTTTTGAGGCGCCGACAAGAGGGCTGTTGAGATATCGCGGAGATTTTACAATAGACACAAAGGGAGAAGGAATAATTTGCAGCAGAGTAATCGGCTTTAGGCCTTTTGCCGGAGATATTGAAAAACAATCAGTCGGTTCCATGATTTCCATGGCTAATGGCAAGGCTCTTGGCTTCTCTTTATTTAATTTGCAAGCAAGAGGAACTCTTTATATTGGCGCCGGAACAGAAGTTTATGACGGCATGGTAATAGGCAATACTTCAAAAGGCGAGGATATGAGAGTTAACCCAACCAAAGGCAAACAGCTTACAAATATGCGCGCCAGCGGCTCTGATGAAGCCATTACTCTTACTCCCCCGCTTAAACTTACGTTAGAAAGAGGATTGGAAATAATGCGCGATGATGAATATCTGGAAGTAACTCCAAAAAATATCCGTTTAAGAAAAATTTCTTAATGTTTTGGGTTTTTCCGCCTTTTCATCTCGGCTTGGCGCACGCGGGCTTCGCTCATTCCAAAATGATGAGCAATCTCATGCCAAATAGTGTTTTTCACTATTTCTTTAACATCTTCTTTGTCGCGCGCCTCGCCTTCAATCTGCTTTTTAAAAATGGTTATTTTGTCAGGAAGCACTGCGCTGTAATTTATTCCTCGTATTGCTTGCGGGATTCCTTCGTAAAGGCCGAAAAGCGCCCAGCCCTTATGAATATTCAGCTTCTTGATTTGATCCGGCGTCGGTTCATCTTCAATAACGATTGCCACATTATTCAATTTCCGCAAAAACTTTTCCGGAATCGCTTTTATTCCCTCGCTCACAATTTCCTCAAACTCCGCCTGATTTAACTTTTTCAATACAAATATCATAGCACATTCTTCATTTTATTAACATTAACCTATATATAAAACCGTGAATATACAATAATTTGCACCTATTTTTCACGTTTATGTTGACAAAATCGTGAAAAAGAATACAATAGTGGTATATGGCAAAAATACTCAATGTTTTCAATAAAATAAATTCTCTTCGCGAGAGATACTATAAAGCGTCTATAGGCAAGGACGCGCTAATTAAGATTATCGCTGAAACCGAAGTCGCTGAACAGGTTTATAACTCAAATGCCATAGAAAACAGCACGCTAACTCTTGAAGAAACTGAAAAAATACTTCTTCAAATTGATTTGGATAGATTTATTTCCGAACGAGAAATTTTTGAAGCAAAAAATCTCGCGCGAGTTGTGTCATACATTGATACAAGAGCTAAAGAGCAAGAGCTTGTTCTTCCTGTAATTTTATCGCTTCACAAAATGTTAATTTCAAATATTCGTGATGATATTGCTGGAAGATTTCGCAAAGATAACGAATATGTTCGAGTTGGAAGCCATATTGCGCCAGCTCCAAAAGAAGTCATAGAAAGACTCGAAAAGATGTTGTCAGAATACAATGCCGCAAGTCATGAAAATATTATTAAGCGTATAGCAAAATTACACCTTACTTTTGAATATATCCACCCATTTGTTGATGGTAACGGCCGTATCGGGAGAGTGATAAATAATTACTTGTTTATACGAGAAGGATTTGTTCCAATAAACATTAAATTTATTGATCGTAAAATGTATTACGAAGCATTCAAGGAATTTGATGAAAAAAACACAACTAAAATAATGGAGGAAATAGTAGGGAAAGCGCTTACGAATAGTTATTATAAACGATTGGCGTATTTGGAAGGTAAAAAAATTATTACTTTGGCTGACTACGCGAAAAATAATAAACTTTCACATCCCAATCTTATAAATAAAGCTAACCGTCAAACCATTGAAGCTTTTCTGGAAAAGAATGTTTGGAAAATCGCTGAAGATTTCAAATATGAATAAGTTTCTGATTTATTTTGCTCGATTCGGTTTTTTGGCTTTGATTGGTTTTGAGACACTAAATTGGGCTGGCGTTTTGTCTTTTACTTTGGATTTCAGCTGGCTGGGGTTAATCGGAACCGCCTTTTTAGTTTGGCTGGCTTTGGAAATTTATCATTATTTTTATCAATCCCTTCCCGGTTTTGTTTATCTTACGGCCCTAACCGGCGTAACTCTTGACGCTTTTTCCGATATTTTCGGATTTTACTCGCAAATCATGTGGTGGGATCGCTGTATGCATTTTACGGAAGGAGCAATCGCGGCTATTTTAATAATCTCTATTTTTAAAAAATCCGCTTTTCATACCATTCTTATTGTCTCATTTTTGGGCTTTTTATATGAATGCTGGGAATTTTTAATTGATAAATTTTATTTCGGTTTTCCGAAAGCTTTAGGCGACGGCCCGGATACGGTTGAAGATATGTTTTTAAACATCGCGGGCGCGGCTTTTATAATTTTAGCTGTTAAAATAACTCAAAAATTTATTAAAAAACAAAAAGAAAAACATGGGAGAAACTCAGGGGAAAATTTTTGACGTGGCGGTTATTGGCGGCGGGCCGGCCGGCATATTGGCTGCCGGCAGAGCGGCTGAACTTGGCGCAAAAGTTGTTTTGATTGAAAAAAACCGCAGTCTGGGAAAAAAACTTTTAATGACTGGCGGCGGCCGATGCAATATTTCCCAAGCGGAATTTAATGATAAAAAATTCGTTGAAAAATTAGGAAAAAAAGGGCAGTTTCTTTTT
>JAUYAT010000035.1 GCA_030693295.1 bacterium | reverse complement strand
TGTACCAAGGAACACTGTTATAATTTTGATATTCCATAATTTTCTATATTATTTTATTATTTGTAACAAGTTGTCGACCAGCAAAATTGCCAAAAATTCTTTTCAAAAATTAAAAGGAAATTTTTAGTTTTTTCGCCTAACGTTCACCGATATACGAAGTTTTCCGAGGCAAAGCCGAGGAAAATTTTGGCGAGGAGCGGGCTGAGCTCCGAGCCGTATATCGTGTTGTTAGGCGAGGGTTTGCCCCGATTTCCTATATGTAAATTTATTAATAATGAGCGGGGCAAAAGCGCAGCGACCCCTTGAGTTTTAAAAAAATAATTTTTGTTTTACTTTATTTTAGCTAAAATATGGCAATCGCCATGTGAAAATTATATGATAATGTCCTACTAGAGGGAAATAGAAATGTCCTATCTGATGTGTTAAGGTGTTTAGTTATTTAATTTACTAAACATCAAAAAACACATGGAAAACTACATTACTATGTCCAAAAAAGAGATTAAAAAGTACGACATTATCAAAAAATTAATTAGCAAGGAATTAAACGGCTCTGAAGCCGCCGACATTTTAAATATAACCGCTCGTCATGCAAGGCGGTTAAAAAGCAAGTTTGCCAAAGGCGGGATAAAGGCATTGATCCACGGCAATCGCGGCAAGCCGGGCAACCGCAGAATACCGGACAAAGAAAGACAAAGGATTGCCAATCTGATAAAAAGGAAATTTTCCGATTTCGGCCCGACGTTGGCCGCGGAAAAATTGGACGAATTGCACAAGATCAAACGCGATAAAGGCACCGTACGCTCTATTATGATAGCGGAAGAGATCTGGAAACCGAGGCAAAAGAAAAAAGAACAACACAGGGAATGGCGGCAGAGAAAAACAAGTTATGGCGAAATGGTCCAATACGACGGCTCCTACGAGCATTGGTTTGAGAATCGCGGCAAAGAAATCTGCCTCCTGGCCTCCATTGACGACGCTACCAGCCGGGTTTGGGCCAAATTCGACGAGCATGAAGGAGTAGAACCGACTTTCAACTTTTGGCGGGAATATATTGAACGGTTCGGCAAGCCATTTTCAATATATGTCGATAAATTCAGCACATATTCGATGAATCACAAGCTGGCCAAGGAAAATCCGGATACGTTGACTCAATTCGAAAGAGCTATGGAAAAAGATCTGGGCGTAAGCGTAATCCACGCGCACAGCCCGCAGGCCAAGGGCCGGGTGGAAAAGCTGTTTCGGACATTGCAGGACAGGCTGATTAAAGAGCTTCGGCTCAAGAATATTTCCACCATCCCCGAGGCCAACAGATTTCTGGAAGAAGAATTCCTGCCCAAGTTCAACGCCAAGTTCATGGTGGAGCCGAGAGCCGAAGCCAATCTGCATAAACAATTAACCAAACAAGAAAAGGATGGATTGGATTCAATCTTCTCCCGACAGCGCGAAAAAGTGATCAGAAACGATTTCACCGTCAGCCATAAAAATAATTGCTACCAACTGTTGAAAGAACAGCCGGTAACAATTTGCAGACAAGATAGGATTACCGTTGAAGAGAGAATGGACAACTCCATTCATTTCAAGCTCAGGGGTAAATATCTTAACTGCAAACTGCTGCCGGAAAAGCCGAAAAAGATTAATTCCGGCAAAAACAACCTGCAATGGGTGATTCCGAAATCAACAGCCCATATACCGCCCGCCAACCATCCATGGCGTCAATATCAAAAAATAGAATATCTTAAAAAATTAACAAAAGTGTCCCAAGTAGGACATTTCTAAATCCCTCAAAGTAGGACATTTCTATTTCACCTTTACAAT
>JAUYAT010000024.1 GCA_030693295.1 bacterium | reverse complement strand
TTGATTGAAGACCGGACAATCGCTGAAAGTATTAAAATGTATTTGGAGTTTATGTGGGAGAGGTTATAGAAATGTTTTTCAGAAAAAATAAAATTGGAAAGGAGAGATGATTATGTCAGATTGCGGTTGTGAAGGCAGTTGCCCCGTTTGTCGTATTGGAGAGGTGGATGATCGCAAATGTGGTTACTGTAAAGCAGAGTTTTGCCCGAAGTGTCACGGCATCACAAATTATGTAAGATCGGAAAATGTATTGCCGTGCAAATGCCGCAAACACAAAAAAAGGAAAAAGTAAGACAACCCGAAGAAAATTAAAGCCGCATGGTCAAGACCATACGGCTTTTTCTTTGGCGGCTGTTAAAAATGATGGAAAACTGATAAAATAGAATTATGGACCTATTTCAATATACCATAAAAAATACGGATGAAATTCTTAAGGAATACGGCGCTGACCCGAATAAAGGGCTGTCATCGGCCGGAGTAAAACAGAGGTTGGAAAAATACGGCTTTAACGAGATAACGATTAAAGCCGTCCATTGGCGGCAGATTTTATTGCGGCAATTTAAGTCGCCGTTCATTTATTTGCTGATCGGCGCGGCGATTTTAGCTTTCGCCCTGCGTGAAATAATTGACGCGGTGATGATTCTGCTGTTTTTATTCATCAACGCGGCTTTGGGATTTTACCAGGAATTCCGCTCAGAGCATACTTTGCGTCTGCTTAAAAAGTATACCGCTTCATATGTAAAGGTAACGCGCAACGGAGAAGAGATTGCCGTCCGTTCGGAAGAAATTGTTCCGGGCGATATAATTACGCTGGAAACCGGCGATAAAATTCCGGCAGATGTCCGTTTTCTTGATGTTTATAACACTACCGTAGACGAATCTATTTTAACAGGCGAGTCAGCGCCGGTAAATAAAACAAATAATATTTTAACGGATATTGCCAAAGACTATTACCAGGCGCTTAATTTGGGTTTTTCCGGAACAATAGTTGTAAGCGGCAAGGCCAAAGCCGTGGCGCTTGCCACAGGGAAGCGCGCTGTTTTAGGGCGTATTACCCGGCTGGAAGTTGAGACTAGGCGCGTAAGCAGTTTTGAAAAAGGCATAGCCCGTTTTAGCAGTTTTATTCTTAAGCTGGTTTTAGCGACTCTGGCTCTTGTTTTTTTGGCGCATATTTTTTTCAAACAAGACGTGGATTTCGCCACACTAACCATTTTTTCAATCGCTTTGGCCGTGAGCGTTATTCCGGAAGCTTTGCCGGTAGTTACCACTTTTTCGCTTTCGCGGGGGGCTTTGCGATTGGCGAAGAAAAAAGTGGTTGTTAAAAGATTGTCGGCAATAGAGGATTTGGGCGGGATTGAAATTTTATGCACCGATAAAACAGGGACATTAACCGAAAACAGTTTGACTGTTGCCGATACATATCCCGCTTCTTCGCCGGACACATTGATTTACGCGAACCTTTCCGCTTCTTCTTTGGAAATAAATAAACTTGAACCGTTTGATATCGCGCTGTGGAAGCATCTGCCAGAGGAGCAGTGCAGGGGTATTTCGCAATATAAGAGAGTTATGGATATGCCGTTTGATCCGGGAAGAAGAAGAAATTTAATTTTAGTCGCGAAAGAAAATAAATTGGAATTAATCGCCAGAGGAGCGCCTGAAGAAATATTAAAATTAACTTCAAACATCTCCGCGGCGGAGAAAAAATCCATCAGCCAATGGATAAGCCGGCAAGGCGCCCAAGGCAGAAGAGTATTGGCGGTGGCAAAAAAGGAAATAACCAAAGACATTTCCGAATTAAAAAATATTAATCTCAAAGAAGAAGAAACCGGCTTAACTTTTCTGGGAGTTATCGCGTTTTTAGATCCTATCAAACCGAGCGCTTTTGAAGCGGTTAAGCAGGCGGAAGAATTGGGAGTAAAGATAATTATTATTACCGGCGACAGCAAGGAAACGGCCGGAGCGGTAGCGCGCCAAATCGGCCTTGTCGCCTCGCCTGAAGATGTTATTAAGGCCGAGGAATTAGAGGCGATGCGATTGCCCGAGCAATTAATGGCGGTGGAAAAATACAAGGTTTTTGCCCGCGTTTCTCCGGAACAGAAATATAACATTATCCGGCTTTTGCAGGAAAAATACGAGGTCGGTTTTTTGGGCGAAGGGATTAATGACGCTCCTGCGCTAAAAATCGCCGGCGTTTCATTGGTTGTGCAAAGCGCTTCCGATATCGCGCGGGACGCGGCCGATATAGTCCTCCTGCAGAAGAATTTAAAAGTTATTTTGGACGGCATTAAAGAAGGCAGGGAAGTCTTTACCAATACCGCGAAATACATCAAGGCGACGCTCGCGTCAAATTTCGGCAATTTTTTCGCGGTCGCGATCGCCTCCCTTCTGATTGATTATCTGCCCATGCTGCCCGTGCAATTACTGCTTCTTAATTTGCTGTCCGATTTCCCGATGATCGCGATTTCCACCGATACGGTGGATAAAAAAGAAACCGCTTCGCCTAAAAAATATAATGTTAAAGATATCGTCTTGGTCGCGATTATTTTAGGCATAGTCAGCATGGTTTTTGATTTCATCTTTTTCGGCATTTTTTACCGCATCTCTCCGCAAGTTCTTCAGACTAATTGGTTTATGGCCAGTATTTTTACGGAGCTGTTGCTGCTTTTTTCCATCAGGAGCAGAGGCTTCTTTCTGCGGGCCCAGCGCCCGTCAGCGGCCCTGATATGGCTCACGGCGCTTGCGTTTATCGTTGCCGCGATTATTCCTTTTACGGCTTTTGGCCAGGAATTATTTAAATTTATCAAGCCGACGATTAATCATTTGTTGATAATTATATCAATTGCCGCGGCTTATCTGTTTTGCAGTGAAATAATTAAATTGTTTTATTATAAATCATTTAACCGTAATCAATAAAACTCCCACCCCCTCCTAAGGGGGAGGGATGGGACAAGCTGTTTAAATTATATTGGGTTTATTTGATTTTATAGCTCACATTCACTTCTACGATAAGCTCGTTGGTTCCGCCGGGAATGATCGGCTCGACTCCGCCTCCGCCTTTGCCCAAGCCGCTCATATCGCCCGAATAGTAAATTTGGCTTTCAGGCGAAATAAAATTTTCCCACATACCGACCACTTTGCCAAGCCGTACACCCAGCGCTCGGGCAGTCTTGCCGGCTTTTCCCCGCGCATCGGCAATGGCTTTCAGCCGGGCTTCCTGCTTTAATTCGTTGAAATCGGAAGCTTCAAATGAAATGCCGTTAATCTGGTTAACTCCGGCCGCGCTCGCGGCTGAAACCACCTTGGCAACCGCCTCGGAATTTTTTTCTATGTCGCGCGTTTTTACAACGATAATCTGGTTGGCGTCATAACCGGCGAGTTTTAAAACATTGTTTACCGCGTCATAATGGGGCGCTAAAACATAGTTTTGCGTGTCAATGTCTTCTTTTGGGATTCCGGCTTTTTGAACCGCTTCAAAGATTTTTTTAATCTTCTCGTCAAGCTGTTTTAAGCCGTCTTCCGCTTTTTCCGCCTTGTCAACCTGGACTCCCATGCTGATGTTGGCAATGTCGGGCAAATACTCAACTTTTCCCTGCCCGGTAATGGAAATCTGCCATTGCTGCTGGTTGACAATGCGGTCGCGCAAGATTGAGGCGATAACTATGGCGGACAGCAAAATCATCGCTATCAAGCCAAGTATAATCCTCGGGCTTCGCCACTCGCAACAGCAAGCGTCTTTTTTTAAAGAAGTATTTTCGCTCATATTTTTTCCTTTCTTAAGCCCCTTAAAAGGGCTTTTAATTGTTATTAAGTATTTTGTTAATTTAAACCCAAGTCACGCAGGCCACCCTGTCGGCAGGATCTTTAAATCTCATTAATCTGACGCCTTGCGTGTCTCTGCCAAGCTGGTTGACCGCTTTGAACGGCAGGCGGATGACCTGGCCCTTTTCCGAGATGACAATCATATCCTTATCTTTCATGGTTTCGGCGTTAACCACATAAGCGTTGACTAATTTGCCGGTCTTGGCGGTAACTTTGGCGGTCCTGATTCCCGAGCCGCCGCGGCCTTGGACTTTATACAAATTTAAAGAAGTGCGCTTGCCATAGCCGTTTTCCATTACGGACAGTACTTGATATTTTTTTAATTTTTCTTTGTCGGCTTTAATTATACCCATGCCAATGACTAAATCGTCTTTCTTCAAGCGGATGCCGTGGACTCCGGCCGCGGTCCTGCCCATATCCCTTACATCTGTTTCTTTAAAGCGAATCGCTTGGCCGCCGGCGGTAATCAGCTGGATATGGTCGGAGCCGCCGGTCGGCTTGGCCCAGATTAATTTATCTTCGCCTCTCATTTTTATGGCAATCAGCCCCGAGTGGCGCACATTGGCAAAAGCTTCAAGCTTTACTTTTTTAACCAATCCTTTTTCAGTGGCGAAAAATAAATATTTGTAATTGGCTATTTTGTCCAGTGGCAGAATTGAGGTTATTTTTTCTTCGCCTAACAGCTGCAGAAAGTTAACTATGGCCTGCCCTTTGGCGGTTCTGGCCGCCTGCGGTATTTCATACGCTTTAAGCTGGAAGACGCGTCCTTTTGTTGTAAAAAATAAAATGTCATTATGCGCCATGGTGGTAAACATAAATTCAGCCATATCTTCTTCTTTGGTTGTCAGTCCGATAACGCCTTTGCCGCCCCTGCCCTGGACTTTAAACGTATCCGGCGCGAGCCGTTTAATATAGCCGTCTCGGGTCATCATTATCATTGTTTCTTCGTTAGGCACCAAGTCTTCCATCTGAAAATTCTTTACGCCCTGGGCAACGATTTTTGTTCTGCGTTCGTCGCCGTATTTGTCAGCCAGTTCTTTTGTTTCTTTCTCAATTATATTTAATATTTTAGTCCGCGATTTTAATATCGCGCTCAGCTCTTCTATTAATTTGCGTTTTTCCTTCAGCTCGGTTTCAATCTTCAATCTTTCAAGACTGGCAAGGGTCGCCAGCTTCATGTCAAGAATCGCGTCGGTTTGGCGCTCGCTTAATTTAAATTGTTTGATTAAGTTCGCTTTAGCCGCTTCCCTGTCGCGCGAAGCTTTGATGGTTTTTATCACCGCGTCAATTTTATTAAGAGCTATTATCAAGCCTTCCAAGATATGGGCGCGATCCCGGGCTTTGTCCATATCATACTGCGTGCGGCGCCTAACCACTTCTTCGCGGTGCTTAATAAATTCTTCCAGCACCATTTTTAAGGTAAGCACCTTTGGCTGAATACCGTCAATCAAAGCCAGCGCGTTGACATGAAATGTTTCCTGCAGCTGGGTATGCTTATATAAGCTGTTTAAAATCTTTTTCGGATAAGCGTCTTTTTTCAAGTCAATTACTACGCGTACGCCATCTTTGTCCGATTCGTCGCGCAAATCTTTTATGCCTTCCAATTTTTTGGTTTTTACCAGGTCGGCAATTTTTTCCACCATTGTCGCCTTGTTAACCTGGTATGGTATTTCAGTGATAATTATTTGAAAAATTCCATTTTTAGCTTCAATAATTTCAGAGCGTCCGCGCATCATTATCCCGCCTTTGCCCGTGGCGTAAGCCGCCAATATTTCTTTGTTGTCGTAAATAATTCCTCCGGTCGGGAAATCAGGGCCTTTAACAAACTGCATTAAATCTTCCACTGTCGCTTCCGGATGGTTGATTAAATGATTAATGCCGTCCGCCAGCTCCCTTAAATTATGGGGAGGAATGTTGGTCGCCATGCCCACGGCAATGCCCATGGTTCCGTTCAAAAGCAGATTGGGCAGCTTGGCCGGCATAACCCGCGGCTCTTTGTGCGAGCCGTCAAAATTAGGCGTGAAGTCAACAGTATTTTTTTCAATGTCAAATAATAATTCTTCGGAAATAGCCGAGAGTTTGGCTTCGGTGTATCGCATGGCGGCCGCGTTGTCCCCGTCCATTGAACCGAAGTTGCCTTGTCCCTTGACCAAAGGATAGCGCATAGCGAAATTTTGCGCCATGCGCACCATGGATTCGTAAACCGCCGCATCGCTATGCGGATGGTATTTGCCCAAGACTTCTCCGACAACAGTGGCTGATTTTCTGAATTTGGCTCCGGAACGGAGGCCGATGCTCCACATAGCGTATAATATTCTTCTATGAACCGGCTTTAGGCCGTCGCGCACATCAGGCAAGGCGCGGGACACGATAACGCTCATGGCGTAATCAAGATATGATTTGCGCATTTCGTCAACAATCGACTGCGGCTCAACCAAGCCGAACGCGGTCATTTGCTTGCCGTTTACTGTTTGTTTGCTGAAGGCAGGCTGTGTTTCCGCTTCTTTTGCCGGCTCGCTTTTAGCCGGCTTGATTATTTTTTTGATTATTTTTTTAACATTCTTTTTAGCCATAGTATATTGGAAATTAAAAATTTGTAATTATTAATTACTTTGTATATTATCCGTGCTTGACGCTTGTTCTTTATTCATTGCGGCGCCATTCCCCAGTTCTTCCAATTTTTCCTTCAATTTTTCAATTTCATCCGGATTAATTTTTTCGGCGCTGTCTTTTAATGAAGTTTCATTTTGAGCCGATGAATTTTTTTCAAGCGATTTAATTTCCTTGAGCCCTTCTTTTATTTGTTCCATATTCTTGCTGAATTCATCGGTAATTTCGTTTAATTGCACTCGCGCCGTATTATCGCCCGTCTTTGCTTTAGTGGATTCAAAAACATTTTTTATGTTAAAAATCCAGACGCTGACTATTAAAATCATAAAAAACGCGATGCCAGTGTACATAATGAGCTTTTTTTCCCGTTCAACTGTTTCATTGTCCATAGGCGGCTGTTTCCGTTCATTCTGTTTTTCTATCAGGGTGATTTTTCCGCCGGCATTAATTTCTGTTTTTTTTTCCGTTAATTCCGCTGCTCGGTTTGCCCCGTTAGATAATTTTTTATATCTAATGGGGTTTGCCGCCGGCCTTTTTACCCTCACCGGTAAAATAATTTTTTTTGTTTTTTTCGGCATATTTTTCGTTCGCAATCAAACAAAAATCACTCATTTTTTGAGCGTGTTGGATACCTTGATTGTAGCAGATAAAAGCGGGAAAGTAAACCCCCACACCAGAATTTGGCGTGGGGGTAAAGGAGGGTAATCGTGTAAAATATTTGCCTGATAAGCGGGCGAGACGCGAAATCGCGGATAAATATTAACGCGTTAATTTGACTCGTTTTACATTATTATTTCCCTCTCATGAGTGAAATTAATTTATCTAATTCAGGTATAGTTGATTTTTTAGAGTTTAATAAATTTTTTGGGAATAATCTATCATATTCGCTTGGCTCACCCCGTTTATTTGTACTTAAATATTTAGACTCAAATTCACTTTTACACCAAATAGAATTTTTTTCTCCCGGCTCTTTATCAATTATTGATATAAGCAAATATTCTAAACATGGAGTATTTTCTAATAATTCAACGCCTTTACTTTTTGCCTCTTTCCTTGCTCCGACCATCTCACTTTTAGGCTTGTCATTATCAAGAACAACTATTTTTCTGTCAAAAGCGCCGGGAGTTTTTATCGCATCAATAATAATACTTTTTGCATCGCCGCCTTTTCCCTTTTTGACGGTTATCGCAACGCCCGTATTAAAGGAATATAATTTTTTTAAGTGCTTTAAAAACATTCCGTCGCTAAAGCCTTCTCCAAACATAAGAAGAGTTTTGCTTGCCTGCCGTCTTTTCTTTTTGTATGGGTTAGTTCGCGACATATTTGTTTTATCTTATAGTTTAGGAACGGCTCCATACGCGCCAGCAATATATTTTGCGTAATAATTATCATCAGCGCGAACACCGGACACATCGTCCAAGCGCCATGGTTCGCTTTCTCCTTTGTTATTTTTTTCCGTGAGAATGATTTGATATTTATCCAGTTTATTTAAAACTAAATGGCTATGGCTGCTAAAAATCAATTGAGCGTTATTAGGATTTGTTTCCGGATGAATAAATAATTCATATAAAGATAAGACTATTTCCGGATGCAGATTAACATCAAATTCATCAAGTGCCGCGACGCCTCCATTAGCCAACACTAAAAGAATAGTTTTTAACAAAACAAAAAGCTGCTTCGTGCCAGAAGATTCATATTGCATCGGGAGATATTCAGCTTGACCGCTAAAAGAATGGGCAACTTTTACATCTATTGAAAAACCGTTTTCTTTCTTTTCTTTTTTGATTTCAAAAGATTCTAAGCCAAGATCAAAACGAGACAAAAGTTTTTCGGCTTCTTTTTTAATTGTTTTGTTGTCAACCTCGCTATAAAAATTTAGCGCCTCAATCAATTGTTGGCTCGCATTAGGCAAGAAATGATCACCAATCCAGCCGGCTTCAACAACGTTAGTTTCCATTTTTTTCCAATAATTAAAAAATTTAAGACTCTCTTTGTGCCCCAATCGAACAGCAACGCTTACAATACTGGCGTTAGGCCGTATTGAATTCTCAAATCCGCTTGGAAGATTAAAAATTTTATCGTTCAAATCATATTGTCCGCTTTTACTGTTCCACTCGCGAGAAAAAATATTCTTACTCGTCGTTTTCCGTTTAGTTTTATTTTTGACACTCAACTCCTCTAAAATAATTTTCTTTTCTTCCAAAATAAAACTGTAAGTATAAATATTGCCGTCAATTTCAAAATCGGCCGACAACTCAATTGGTTCATTTTTCCGACTGCCAAATATAAATGGTTTCATCGGCAATGACGCTGTTGGATTAATATTAGACGAATCTGTTATGAGCCACTTCATAAACGGTAAAATTTTTAGCAAATTAGTCTTACCCGAGGCGTTAGGACCGATTACGGCCTCAACTTTAGAGAGTCGAATCCCCGAGGGCGCCAAAAAGTAACCATAATTATCCGGCGCTTTCTCATTCACAACAAAACTTACCGAGCAATCTTCGGCAAAAGAATAAAAATTTTTACATGAAAATGAATGAATCATATGTTTATACTTAATTTATTATTTAATAATAGTATAGCAAATAGTTATACACAAGTCAAGAACCTACAAATTTTTGTTAAAAAATGCTTAAAACATATAATTTTAAGCATTTTTAACTCTGTTGGCGTTTTTTTTGGAAAAATTATCCATAATTCAAAATTTATTTCATTTCCTTAAAAATTCTCTCATCAATATCCCCATCCGTTTTTGTCGCCATTAGCTTCCGCCGTGCCGCAGTTTCCGGCAGGGATCACGGCGACTTACTGCCCGCCATAGTTTCCTAACGGGAGACTGCGGCCGAAATTGAAAAAAATAATTATCCCCAAAAACAGCCGTGCTTGTCCTGTCTAATTAATTTTAACGCCCCGTCCAAACTTTTGAATTGGCTGTATAAATTCCAAGCGCCTGACGCGCGATGCCAATAAACCTTCCACATGCCGGACGGCTTGTGGAAAATAATTTTAGCAATCGGTATTCTTGTCCACGGTCCGGGCGAGCCGTCCCACCTCGGCCGAGTTTCAATCAGCGTATAGCCGCCTCTGACTTTTTCAACTTCATTCTGAATTTTATCCGCCACCCGCTCCGGCGCTTTAAATAATTTTTCAATTTTAGAAATAGTTTGATCTTGGTTCATAGATTATTTAATAACCGCAGGAACGCAAAATTTTGCGTTTCTGCATTCCTTTTTTCAATAAATTTATTAACCGCTTTACATAAAAAATTTATTTCGCCTAACATGCCTGCATATCTTAAGTTTAGTTGGAGCTTTTTGTTATAATTGCGCGGATGCGCCAACAAAAAGCGGAAATGAAATTTGGGCGAATAAAAAATATAAAATTAATTTTTTTTGCACTCTATGATAACTAAATTTTGCATTTTATTTTCTATTACAGAGATACATCCTAAATCTTTATCAATGTTTCCAATTTTTCCGTTAACCTCGCAGGAAGTTGTGACATAACCTTCTTTACAATTGACATACAAAATATCAGCAGGACCATTAAAAGCGATTTTTATCCAATCTTCGGCAGGTTTTATATATCCATGTTCAGTTAAAAAGTATGCTGTAATCTGATTAAATCGTGATCCTACGCCCCCGATTTGCGATACTTCCCCTCCGTATTTTTCAATATTACCCATCTTATCCATATAACTATAGTCTGTTTTTTTATTTAACTGGTTGGCGATATTTTGTATGTCTTGTTTAGTAATAAATAGTTCATGATTAGTCGCTTTTTGTTCATCGTATAGAAAATAAAATGCAAAAAATATAATTCCTAACAAAATTATCAATTTTATTTTTTCTCAATTTTTATCACCTCAATGTTTGGCACTGGTCTATCAGCTACATCTAAATCAATATCTTCAAGCACCCCAGTTATTAAAAAAGTATCTTTCCCCCAATCTATTTTTTGCGGGTTAATATCGGAGTAATTTTTAAAAATATAATCAAACCAATCAGCGGAATTAAAAAAATTAGGGCCGTCTTTTGTGCCTAAATTTTTATCGAGCAACCAAAACCAATCACAATTACCATTAGAATCTACATTCTGATGTTCATCATCAATAATACAAAATTTAATCCCATCACGCTGAGTTAAACTACTGGCAATTTTTGCTTGCCACTGTATTATTTCTCCGGCATAAGGATTTTTTGTTGAGCCGCCAATTTCATTTTTATTAAGCAAAGGTTCTTCATTAATAACATCTGTATAGCTTAAAGTTGATGCAGAAGTTAACTCTTTATTTTCAGACACATTATTTGTCGATGTTGATTGATTATTTATTTTGTCGTTTAAAGTAAAATCTGATGTCTTAGAAATAGAACACCCCGTAATTAATAAGAGTAAAATTGATAAAATTAAATAGTTTTTCATATTTAATTATGTATCTTTAATTTTTCAATTAAAGACTTAGCCCAATTTTCCACATATATATTATCTTCTATCACAAACTCCTGACCAATATTAACTGATTTGAAATAGCCGTCATCTTCCCATGATTTCTCTGAATGTCTACTTATTCGCGCATTCTTAAAAAAATTTGGTAAATCCCATTTTGAACGAGAAAATTTTTCTTTTGTTAAAACTAGTTTTTTGTCAAAAATGAAAACTCCTGCACCTGAGATGTTATTATCCCATGTTAATTTATTTCTTGCCACATATATTAGTTTGATTCCAGAATCTAACGCAACAATATTGGCGCGAAGCGCCAAAAATGTTAAGTTGGATTCATATGAAAAATTACAAAAGATTAAGTTTAGATGAGCGGGAAGAAATCAGCAGGATGCTCGCTCAAAATCGCTCTTTAAATGAAATCGCCGATGTTCTTAACCGTCATGCAAGCACTGTCAGCCGGGAAGTCAATGCCGGCGGCTGTAATAAGCACATTTACCGCGCCGGCAGAGCGCAACGGCGGGCGGAAAGAAACTTTCGGAAACGGAAAAAAAACAAACGGAGATTGAATTTTGACCGGCGGCTCAAACAGTATGTCCATCAGAAATTAAGACTCAAATGGTCGCCTGTTCAGATTGCAAAAGAATTGGAAAAAGATTATCCTCTAAATATGGAGATGCGCATCGCCCCGGAAACAATTTACACCTATCTTTACGTCCTGCCTCGCGGAGCTCTTAAAAAAGAGCTGCTGGCTTGTTTGCGGCAAAACCGCAAACGAAGGCATAAATGGTCCCGCGGAGTTAAAATGGAGCGAAAAATAGAGGATATGCTCTCAATTGAGGAGAGGCCTAAGGAAGTTGAAGACAGGATTATCCCCGGGCATTGGGAAGGCGACCTCATTATGGGAAAGAACAATCGTTCGGCTCTTGGCACTCTGGTGGAGCGCACGACCCGCACGACTATTCTTATCCCTGTTAAAAGCAAGGAAGCGGAAGTAGTGGCTAAGGCATTCGCGAAAGAAGCAAAGAAACTGCCTCAACAGATGAAATTATCAATGACCTACGACCAAGGGCGGGAAATGGCTAAACATAAATTATTCACCGATATCACCGGCATCAAAGTATATTTCGCCCATCCAAGAAGCCCGTGGGAACGAGGCACTAACGAGAATACCAACGGATTGATCAGGCAATTCTTCCCCAAAGGAACGGATTTCAATAAAGTGTCCAGATATGAAGTTAAAAAGGCGCAAAATTTGCTTAACGGACGACCCAGAAAAACTCTCGGCTTCCAAAAACCTTATGAAGTTTTTAATCAACTAATTAACCAACGCTGTTGCGTTAGAAGTTAGAATCCAAGTTATATTTGTTATGATTTTTTTATAGTCTTCATTGTTGGCGTGAGGATGATTTTTCATCCAATTAGGAATTTTAGTATTATTATTAATTTGAATTATGTCTCCGATTTGGAGATATCCAAAAATAATATGTAAATCTGGCGCAGATATATCAAATTGAAATTTTCCATTTTTTAATATTGTTTTTTTAAACCAACCGAAAAATAAAAATAAATCATTTTTTTTAACACCCTCATTAACTAAATGTGATTGTGATTGATTAATTTGACCAAAACAAGGTTTCCAATCTTTATTTCTTTGTAAAATATTTTTATATAAATCAGGATCAAGATGACATTCGTTGTTTTTTTTCAATTCATGCCATTTTTTTCTATATCTTATTTTTGATTTTAATTCACCCATTAAATCAAAATATGTTTGGTTTTTATCAAATTGTAAATCAGAATATTTAGCTTTATCATCTGATGGAATCGGTAAAGAAATTAATCTGCCATCTGGAATAATCGGACTAGGGTAACCACCACAACCTGAATCAAAGCCTTTACGACTTAATATAACTTTCATAATAATAATTTAATTTTTCGTCGCCAAATCTCCGAAGGCGATAAAAAAAGTTTATAAATTTTTTTTAAAATAACTTCCTATTTTAAAGGTTGAAAAAAGAACAATTAAAAAGAGAATAAGATCAATAAAAGACGATGCCGATTTATTGCTAAATATCCTTCTGGATATGCCCGGTGTAAACATTCGGCTGCATATAATAACTAAAAACTCTGCAGATATTATTGAGGTATACAAAAATTTATTTTTAATAGATTTAATTACTGATATATTTTTTCTGCGGCCTAAGAAGCAAAAAAATATTTTATACCCCTTCATTAAATAAGTAACGATACAAATTTTATCGTATAGACTATTGAATAATTTATAGTTATCGCCTATATTTTCAATATCACCAGCTCCATTTCTTCAACCGGCAAATCCTTCTTGCTGATTTTCAGTTTTTCCTCGTAAGTCGGCTTAAGGCCCAATTCTTTAATAAATTCATCAACTGCTTTAAGATCAATTTTTAATCCCGGTGTCTTGTAATGCATCGGGATTACAATGCGCGGTTCAATTTGCGACACAACTTCCACGGCTTTTTTGGCATCAAGAGTAAAAATTCCGCCAACCGGAATCAGCAAGATATCCGTTCCTTCCAATTTTCCCAGTTGCTTCGCGTCCAAAATGTGCCCCAAATCGCCTAAATGCGCCACGGATATATCATCAATATCAATGCGGTAAATTATGTTTTTGCCTCTTTCCGCGCCTTCTTTTTCGTCGTGATAAGTTTCCGCGCCTTCAATAAACACGCCTTTGACATCATATTCGCCGGCGTTTTTTATAATAAAAGGGTTGCCGCGGATAGCGCCGGTGTTGTTATGGTCATTGTGATTGTGGCTTACTGTTATTATGTCCGCTTCAAAGCTCGGGACTTTAAGCCCGATGGATTTATCAAAAGGATCCGTTACAACCGTTATAGCTTCGGATCCGGTTTTGTCTTGAATTTTAAAGCATGAATGGCCAAGCCAAGTGATTATCATAAATTTAGAATTATGAATTATGAAATAATTTTTTAAAACTTTTTAAGTTATTTTGAAAAATATTTGCCTTCTTCTTCCTCTTTTTCTTCCTCATCTTTTTCTTCGTCTTCTTCTTTATTATCTTCCTCTTCCTCATCTTCTGAATCTAAATATTCATCAGGGGCCTCCGATTCTTCCTGTTTATGCAAATTTACGCCGCTAATGCCTTGGTTAATCATATTATCATATTGTTCTCTGGTAATCAAGATTTCCCTGGGCTTAGCCCCTTGGCCGGGACCGACCACTCCCGCTTCTTCCAGTAAATCAAGCAGGCGGGCGGCTCTGGCGTAACCGATGCGCAGGCGGCGCTGCAGCAACGAGGCGGATGCCCTGTCCATATTAATTACCATTTCTTTGGCCTCTTCAAGCAACTCATCATCATTGTCATCACCGCCGTTGTTTAAGCCGAAGCCGGAAATGCCCCGGACTCTCTGTTTTTCCACGATGTCCTGGATATAATCGGTTTCCCCGCTTTTTTCTTTAATATAGCGGACGACTTTTTTAATTTCGTTGTCGCTTACAAAAGCGCCTTGCAGACGCTTCGGCTTTGACAATTCCGCGGTAATAAAAAGCATATCGCCGCGGCCTAATAATTTTTCCGCGCCCATAGTATCTAAAATTGTCCGTGAATCAACGCTTGACGCGACGGAAAAAGCGATGCGCGCCGGCATATTGGCTTTAATCAGTCCGGTGATGACATCAACGCTCGGGCGCTGGGTAGCTAGGACCAGATGAATGCCAACGGCTCTGGCCATTTGCGCCAAGCGGATAATGCCCGCTTCAATATCGCGGGCGGCCGCCACCATTAAATCAGCCAGCTCATCAATAACAAAAACTATGCAAGGAATTTTTCCCGCTTCGCCGTTGCCGTTGCCCGCAACGGTTTTATTGTAATCCTCAATATTTCTTTTGCCATATTTGGACAGCATTTCAAAGCGGCGGTCCATTTCATTCAAGCACCATTTTAAAGCGTTAATTGTTTTCCCCACATCGGTTATAACCGGAGTTAAGAGATGAGGAATGCCGTTATAAACCAATAATTCAACTCTTTTAGGGTCAACCATAATAAAGCGCAAATCATCAGGGTTATTTTGGTAAAGCAGGCTTACGATAACGGAATTAAGCATTACCGATTTGCCTGAGCCGGTCGCGCCCGCTACCAGCAAATGCGGCATTTTGCCCAAGTCGTCAAACCATGGCTTGCCGGAAACATCCTTGCCCAAAGCAATGGTTAAATTATTTTTTCTTTCTTTAAAGCTTTTATCCGATAAAACTTCTTTTAAGCTTACAATGGCTTTCGCTTGATTGGGAACTTCAATGCCGACTAATGATTTTCCGGGTATGGGCGCCTCAATCCTGATAGGATGGGCCGCCAATGCCAAAGACAAATCATTATTTAATCCCGTGATGCGGGATAATTTTATTCCCTCCGCCGGCTTAAAAGTATATTGGGTGATAGTGGGGCCGACGCTCACATCTCCCATTTCAACCGGAATGCCGAAATTTTCCAAAGTTTTTTGGATTACTGATAAATTGGTTTTTATGTCTCCGCTGGTTGGTTTGCCGATTCTGCCGTTTAATAAATCAAGCGGCAAATCAATTTTAATATGAGTCGGCTTCCAGCCCGAGATTTCGGCCCGAGCTTCCACCGCCGCAACCGGCTCGGCTTTAATTTTGCGCCTGCTAAAGCCGGCATCTTCTTCGTCCTCTTCTCCCGCTTCTTCCGTTTCATCATCTTCATCTTCTTCCTCATCTTCATTTCCATCTTCATCTTCTTCCTCTTCGCCTCTTCGGAGAATTTTATTAAAAATAAAATTAATCGGGTACAGCAATTTAGCAAACAAGCTTTCACGCCCTATTAATCTGGCCAGCGACGCGTTGAACATTAGCATCAAAGAGATTAGCATTAAGCAAATCGCTACAATCAAACTTGCCCAAAATCCCATTAATTTTGTCAGTCCTGAAGCTAAAAATAAGCCGATATAGCCGCCGCCGGCGCCCGCGTGAATGCTTAATTGCCATTGGTCTTGCGCGACAAATAACTGCAACAAGGAATGGAAAGATAAAATAAATAAAAATAAGCCCAAATAATTCGCGCCTCTGATTTCAAACCTGTCTTCGCTGTAAAGAGCAAATCCGAGCGCCAGCAGGATAAAGGGGAAAAGCCATTTGCCCCAGCCGAAAGCAAGCATTATGCCTTTTTCTAAATAAACTCCCAAACCGCCCGCCAAATCAAACAAGCTAAGCAGGCTGATAGCGCCAAGAGCTAATATTAGCACAATAAAAATACCCCTTTTTATGTCAGGGTCTAAATTCATGCTGGGTAAAGCGATATAATCCAGCGGATTTCTTTTAAATTTTCTTTTTCTTGCCATAAAAATATTTTACCATATTTTAACTATAAAAAAAAGCCATTAGACTAATTTGCGCCTTATTTTTATTAACAGCCCGGCCAGCGCCATAATCGCGCCGCCGGCAACCAGCAATAAATATTTGAATAATTCCAATTTTTTGTCCCGCTTGGCGACCTCCCACTCGTCGCCGGCCATTATTTCTCCCAAGACTTGGCCGGCCGCTTCAGCGCTTTCAACGTCTTTTTTTACAATGTCATCAGACGAGCGCGGCATAATCCTGACGCCTGACGAAGTGCGTCCGACCAGGCCGGTGACGGCGATTTTTTCGCCTTCTTTTATGCTGGCGGGATTGATGCCGGTGGCTTTTTTTATGTAAACTATTATTTCATCAGTGCCGTCGTCCAAGTAAACAATTGAACTTTTTCTCCCGGTTACTTCGCCCGTAACTCGCGCTAATTGGCCGACATAATCATCATTTATTTTTTCGCAAGTTAATTCATTGGCCGCGGGCGGTTCGCGATGGGCGAGTATTTTAATATCGTCGGCTTGTTTTGTTTTAAGCCGGGGCTCGCCCGCGCCAGCGCTTAACTCGCCGCTTACTTCAACATAATCGCCGACGCGCAAGCCGGGAAATTCTTTTTTGTAATTGTAAATTTGGATTCCGGGCGAGCCGACAATGTAAAAATATTGCGAGCCTAAAATCCCCGGCTCAACCGCCACTGTGCCCTTTACCTTGATTAAATCTCCGGCTTCAAATTCTTTTATTTTTTCCAAAGTCGTTTCAATAATTTGCCCTACTTTTTTAATTTTATCGCCGGTTTTTCCGCCCGCTGTTTCATAATCAACCGTTTCCAGCCCGCTGACCGATATAATATTCTCTTCGCCCGGGGTTAAAATATTTGTCCAAAACCATTTGTTGTTTTGTCCGCGGGCGTAAGAAGCGCCTTTAACCGTTGCTTCGTATTCCACTTCGTCCATAAGCTCGTCTAAATCATTGAACAAGCGAATCGCGTCCGCGTTATTGTTTAACGCCAGTCCGCTTTCAACTCTTTCAACCGTAAAAAATTTGCCGGCGTTCAGCCACAAATCGTTTTTAAAAGCATATGGCTTGCTGCCACCTTCGCTGTCATCAAGTTTCCAATTCAACAAATTGATTTTCGCGCCACCCGCGTTTTTTAATTCAATCCATTCCTCTTCCGCGTCAGCTCCTTCGGTATTCGGCAAAAATTCATTGATAATTATTTCGGCGCCGCCATTGCCATGGCGCGCGGCTATTTCCCTCTCCTTAATAAGGAGAGGGTTAGGGTGAGGTTTGTTTTCAGCCGCTTTTATTATTTTTTCTTTTACGGCTTCATTTTCGCCGTCGTTTACTGTTAGCTTTACGGTATAAGCGCCCTGCTTTAAAAAAGTATGTTCGGGGCTTGCCAATTTGTTAGTTATCCCGTCGCCAAAATCCCAAAAATATTTCAGTTCATCGCCGTCTTCGTCAATTGTGTCCGAGCTGTCAAAAATAACAGGAACTCCGGCTGTTATTTCTTGCGGGCAGTCAAAATCAGCTGTTGGCTTATGGTTGATTGTTTTTATGATATTTTCTTTTCCGGGCGTTACAACTTCGCTCCAGACATATTTTCCGCCAGATGACGGATTGGCGTCTTGTTTGGCGTAATCAAAATTATACGACCATCCCTCAGCCGCTTTTTCGTATTTCACCGTTTGCGACGGCTCATCTTTCAGCGGCTGGTATAATTTAACGCTGTCGCCGTTATTATTCAAAGCGATTTTGCTCTCGCTCCTGTATATTGTTAAATATCCTTTTGTTTTTATTATCGTTGTCCCGAGTACTCGGGGTTGGCTTTTCGCGCTATTGGCGATTTCATATTTTTTTTTGCTGTCATCGCCTATCATCCATCCGGTCAAATCAACATCTCTGTTTCCTTTATTATATAATTCAATAAATTCGTTTTCATTATCACTGCCAACCGGATTGGGAAAAATTTCTGAAATAATAATTTTATCGCTATAATCGTAATTATTTTTTTCATCTCGATTATTCTCTTCGCTGTCTTCCGCGATGTTTTTTATTATATTGCTTTTTCCTTTCGTGGGCGCGGCGGTAACCGCGAAATCTTCGGCGTTGTTAAAGCTGTTATGGCCGTCAAATTTGCGCGCTACGCTGTTCGGATCATTCGCTGCTGGCGCGTTATTATCCGCATTTCCGTCATTCCAGTTTCCGTAAGCGACTTGGTCTATCAAATTATTTTTCCCGTCGCGCAAGATAATAATATCTCCGCCATTATTTAAATTGCCTTTGGGCTTTTCAATAACCGTAAACTTGCCGTTGCCGTTTGCGGCAATAATACCTGTCAAACTTGTTTTCGCTCCGCTTCCTTCTTCAATCGTCCAGCCAGTCAAATTAATTTCCACGCTCATTGTGTTATACAGCTCAATCCACTCCACCTCTTCGTCTGCCGGGTCGCTTACGAATTCGTTGATTACAACATCGCCGAGTTTATACTTAACTAAGGATTGGGGCGAGGTTGTCGCTCCCTCTCCTTGCGAAGGAGAGGGCAGGGGCGAGGTCGCCGGGGCGGGGTCTTGGGTATTTGTTGGCTGGTCTGCTGGCGGTAGAGGTGAAACGGCTATCAAGCTTGAATTCTGCGGCTCAGGCGGATTCTTTATTTCAAAATCAATATTATTATTGTCCGTATCCTGCATAATTCCGTTAACAATTTTTCGCGCTAAACTTTTGACATTACCACCAGGCGAAGACGTGGCCTGACCTTCAAACTCATTAGCTGAGCCATAACCAATAAAATCAATTACATTCTCGTCTGCTTTACTGATTATAGGGTTAGCGTTGTTCACTAAAGCCACTTTGCCGGCAGTAGCCGACATTGAGATATCTCCGGTAGCATCAGGCATAGGAATATTCATTTCACCTCCGCCTTCGGCTTGCCCCTGTATTAAATAATAGGATTTAGCGGGAATATTTTTGTTTAACTTCGTTATACCTTTAAAATCGCCTGTAGCTGACGCGTATTGGACAGACCAACCGTCAAGCGGAATTGAAAAATTATTTGGATTATAAATTTCTATAAAATCATTTTTCCAATAAGACCCAGAGTTTCCTCCTCCGCCATAAATTTCGCTGATTAAAATATTTTGGCTGGCCCAAACTTTTTCAAAATAAAAAAATCCTGAACCGATAAACAACAGGATTAAAATAATTTTCTCTGCCAGCGACAGCGATTCTCTTTGTTTTATCATAAATAAGATTAGATTTCCTTTACGCTTTAAATTACAAAACTATTTTAACAATATTTTTTTCAGATTGTCCGAAAATTACTCCACTGTCATTCCCAAATTGATTGGGAATCCAGGGGTTAGCGGCATGAATAAGAAGATAGATAAGAGTATTGTGATGCTTTTTAACTTTTTATTTATTTTCGTGTTTTTGCGGTTTACTCATGGATTCCCGCTTTCGCTCGCCTCGCTGAAGCTCCGGCGAAGCGGGCGGGAATGACAGAATAGAATTGTTCAACGCTCTCATTTTATCACATTTCAATATTTTTTCCAAAAAACTTGACTTATGTTTTGCTTGTTATAAAATTAAAGTATATTTAATTTTTGTGAATTACAAAACCATTTTAACAATACTCTTTTGTCATTCCCAACTTGATTGGGAATCCAGATTTTACTCGCTTAACCCCTGGATTCCCGCTTTCGCGGGAATGACAGTAAAACGGTATTTCGTAATTCAAGTTAATTTATAACCCAAAAATAATATGAGAGAATCTGCTTTAAATCAATTTGATCAACAGCCGGCAGAGGAATCGGTTGATGTTAAGTTGTTAAAAAGAATAAATGAATTAAAAGAAAGAAAAAAAGCAATTGAAAAAACAATAAGCGAGACTAGTGATACTGATAAGCGGACGATTTTAGAGTTTGACTTGGAAGATATTGAGCGGCAAATAAGCAAATGCCCTGGCGCAATAAATAAATACCGCGAAAAAAAGAAAATAAGCGGCTTGAGTAAGGCGGCAGGTGAAAAAAATGTCGCGGAAGTATTTGATTTTAAAAGAGCAAAAAACGAACGCCGAGCCGCTGAAAATGAACCTAAAACTGAAATTCCAAAAGATATCAAAGACTCAATAAACCCTGAATTTTTAGCGGGCTTGGAAAAATTCAAGGAAAGCAGAGGCAATGAACCGCGCCCGCGCGCTTAATTTTAATGACTGTCTACTCCACCCTGCCCCTCCTCTAATCTTAGAGGAGGGGACTAAATAACACCTTAATTAATTCTTCCCCGCCAACTGTCCGCAGGCCGCGTTGATATCCTGCCCGAAGCGGTATCTTTGCGCCACATTCACCCCGCTTTTTTCCAGAATGTTTTTAAATTCTTTTATTTTTTTAAACGGCGAAGATTCAAAAACTCCTGTCGGGTTATATGAGATTAAATTTAAAAAATATAAAGGCCTCTTCATCAATTTTGCCAGCTCAATCGCGCATTCTTTGGTGTCGTTGACATTGTTAATCAGCAAATATTCAAACATAACTTTGCGCTTGGTTTTCGCCATATAATCGTCCACCGCTTGCAATACGCGTTCAATCGGATATTTTTTGTTTATCGGCATTATCCGCTCGCGCAATTTATCATTGGGTGAATGGAGAGATATTGCCAAATTTATTTGCAGATTTTCTTTGGCTAATTTTTTAATGCCCTCAATTATTCCAACTGTTGAGATTGAAATATGCCTGGCGCCGATATTAAGTCCGTCTTCCGCGTTGATAATTTTTATGGCTCTTAATACATTGTCATAATTCAAAAATGGCTCGCCCATGCCCATAAAAACTATGTTGGACACTCTTTTATTTTCCTTTTTTAACAAGCGGGCGAAAAATATAACTTGTTCCACAATTTCAAAATACTCCAAGTTTCTTTTAAAGCCCATCTTGCCGGTGGCGCAAAAAGAACAATTTAAGGGACAGCCGACTTGAGAAGAAACGCAAACCGTGTTTCTGTTATCACTGTGCCGCAGAAGAACGGATTCTATTTTTAATCCGTCTTCCAGCCGGATCAGCGCTTTAGTTGAATCTTTTGCCTTGGAAACAAAAAATTCGCTGTTTATTTTAAGCGGGCATTCTTTATTCAATTCTTGCCTTAAATCCAGCGGCAGAACAGTCGCTTTTGCCCAATCGTCTATCAAGTCTTTAAATATCGCCTCTTTCGCCTGTTTTAATCTGAATTTCGGCTTATCAGCCAATGTTTTGTATAATTTTTCTATATTCATAAAATTAATCAGTATTTATTATCGTGCCTTTCCAATCTTTGCCTTCTAAATAATTTTTTAAATTATTTAATTTTTTGCCGTTCATAATCATTACTTCAAGCTTCGCCTCTTCCGCTTTGCGCGAAGCGACAGGATCAAAAGGCGCGTTAAGCCCGGGATCCCATTTATTTCCAACCAATTTCCTGAAATTTTTCCAATTTATATTTTTTATTTTTTTCCCGTTTTTATATTTTTTTGGGTCTTTATCATAAACATAATCAATGTTGGATAAATTGATAATCGTTTTGGCGCCGAGCCGTTCGGCCAAAATAACCGCCACATAATCGGTTGACCAGCCGGGCCGCCAGCCGGCCGCCACCATGATTTTTTCGCCTTTGGCAAAATGCGTTTCTAAATCCGCTTTGGTCATCGGGTTTTTATTGACGCGCGGATGGGCGCAGTCGCGGAAAATTGTTTTAATCAAATGCGCGTTCAGGCGGGTGCTGTGCACGCCGAGCCAGTCCTTATCATCGTCGGTAAGTTTCACGACTTTACTAGCGGCGTTTTGATAAAGACGGCAGGTCCACCCGCCGCCCGCCACGATCACAAACCGCCTGCCATTTTTAATTTCATTGATTATAACCTCCCTGAATTTTTTTAAAAATTTCCAGTCAACCCCGTTAGAAACCCGTGCAGGCCTTGTTAGAGAAAATTTCTTTAACGAGGCGGGATGGGCTATGTTTCTAACGGGGTCAATGCCGGCCGGCGGCGCGATCAATGAGCCGCCCAGGGAAATAATGTATGTTTTATTGTTCCGCATAATGAGTGCCGTAAAAAATTATCTCGCGAATTTTCGCTGATTTTATTGTATCAACTTTATTTAATATCAACCCGCTCCAGAACCTTGAAGCCGTCCATCACCGCGCCGCATAGGAGATCCTCAAGCTGGCTGTGGTCGTTTTTAGTCTGGGCCTTGTAGAGATAGGTATTATAGAGCCGTTTCTCCTCCTGCCTTATGATAGCCGGCGCCACGTTGGCCTTTAAAAGCATAGCGCACATTAAAATCCGGCCAACGCGGCCGTTGCCGTCAGAAAATGGATGGACTTGCTCAAAACGGCTATGAAATGAAGCCGATAAGGCAATAATATCATCGGTTTTTTGGGCCGCTTCGCTGATGATGGCGGGGATTAAATCCGGGACCTTCATAAAATTGGCAGTCGGCAAATTCACGCCGAGAATTCTAACAGCGTGATTGCGGTATGCTCCGGCATCGGATCTGATGCCGTTCATTAAAATTCCATGAAGCTTTAAAACTAATTCCTCGTCAATACCGCCTTTGCCGGCGATATGATTAAAAAGATAATTTAAGGCGGTTTGGTGGTTTTTGGCTTCAAGATGCTCGGTTAAACTTTTATTCGGCAAAGCGGCGTTATCAAAGAGAATAGCCGCTGTGTCCGGCTCAGTCAAGGCGCTGCCTTCAATGCGATTGCTGTGATAAGTAAGCTTCAGCAGAAATGTGTCGCGGATGTCCGGGTTGTTCAATATTTTAGCGATAACGCTTTTATATTTTCGGGATTTTTTAGCCAGCGCCTGCTTTTTGGCGGTAAGCTGTTCAGCGGGAATTATTTTCTGTCCGGTCGCTTCTAAAAACAGCTCGTCAATAACGGAGAGCATTTTCGGCCGAGGAGAGGATTTGCCGGTCCACCAACTGTTGAAAGCGGCAAAAGACACGCCTAAACGTTCGGCCAATTTAGTCTGGGTCAGGCCGGTCGTTTGTTTGATAATTTGCAGTTTTTCTTGAATAGTCATATACGGGCATATTATCAAACTTTATAAAGTTTGTCAAAATTAGGAAACTTTATAAAGTTTATCGCAAGAGTTATCAGCTACCCCGTAGTTAAAACAAAGTTTTTATTACCGTGGTTTGCTTGCCCGCCTTTGGAGGGCCTGCCCGCACTTGGAGGGCCTGCCCCGTGAATTTGCTTTAGCAAATTTTTACGGGGGCGGCAAATTATTTTAAAAAAGGCCCAAGTGAGTTTTCCCACAAGGGCCCGAAATAAGAAGTGAGCACAGAGGTTAGCTTGCCACGCTCGCTGATCACCCCTTCTTCTTTCCTACTTTCCTCTTTTGAGGCAATTTGAGTGGATCGACATTGATCGCCCACTTTTCCTCTACATCCTTTGTGCCCGGCAGAAGCTTCACGCGCTTGGCCTCGACGAGCTCATCGAGCTTCTCGGTATCGATGCGGAGCGTGGTCTCGGTTGCGAGGAGCTTCGGGATGTCGGCAAGAGGGACGCCAATCTCCTTCAAAAGCCGTTCAAGGCCCTCGCAGAGTTTTTCCTCCGAGATCAATCCCGGCGGAATAGTGACCGTGGCCACGAATTCTTCAGCCACGAGCGCCTGATAGGCTGTGCCGAGGGAAGCCTTGAGAAAATCCGTATCCCAAGTGACATCTTCCTTCTTTACCGCCAGGAGCATGAAATCATCAGAGACTGAGCTGATTCCCCTGAACCCAGGCATGGATTTCACATACTTGAGGATCCTCTCTTTAAGGCCCTTGTTCTCCGCGGTATTCAGGTCAATCGCTTCTTTGTTGCCCACATAGCTTCGGGCGATATTAAGAAACAACTGGATGATCTCGACCGGGATATCGGGGCGAGTATCTCTTACCACCCGAAGCTCCACCCCATCAATCGCGGTCGGGACATTCTCGTACTCATCACTGCTCTTTTTCATGACTGACCTCCTTTTGTCAATGTGCGTTCGCCACGACACCCTCGCGGCAGGGATTACCAAGTAATTTGTACTATTTGCAATATTATCAGTACGGAAAAGCTAAGTCAACCCCAACACTAAAAATAGAAATTTCTATAAATGCTTATCATTAAATCATTATGAAAAAAAAATTTTCCCAAAAATTAAAATATGGTTCGCGCCGATTGTTTTTCCGGGATCTTTGACGGTTTTCTGCGGAGCCGCACCGCTGATAATTTCCAATTTTTCTTTGGCGGCAATTGAATTTAATTTTTTTCTTTTTTGTGCTCGCCTCGCTATAATGTTATGGCTATATTTTATTCCGTCGCAGGGGTTATGTTATTACACATTCTCCCACATTTTTTCATCTCTTTAAATATTTCATCTATGTACGGCTCTTTAGTGTTAATAATGTTGCCGTTTCTTAATACGAATTCTACATCAAGATTGTGAGACTGAGAAACTTTTATTACTTGGCCGCTGTATAAAATTCCAAGCGCATCCTGCCATGAAAAAATAGTTGGCGCGGGCATGGGAAGATCACCGTTGTTAAAGCGCCGTATCAAGCCCCTCTCGCTCATTCGCAAGCCGTATTGATAATAGATGTTAAAAACCATAGAAGAAACAGGAACAAAAACCAAAATGCCGATAATTCCAACTACGATATACTTTATTCTTATAAATTTTGATATAAAACGCAGCTTTGGATTGGCATGTGCCACGGCAAGCAAAGTCGCTATATGGCGCTTTTTAGAAAACAATTTTTTAAATCTATCTTTTAATGGCATATAAAATAACAATTTCCCGCCAAAAACGATGCTGAACATCAAAATTTCTTTTCCTTACTGGTGCGGGCGGAGAGACTCGAACTCTCACGGATTGCTCCACATGCTCCTAAGGCATGCGTGTATGCCAATTTCACCACGCCCGCTTTTATTTTTAAATCTTTGCTTAAATTGAATAATCTGTCAACTATTTTTATTATAGCAAAAAATGTGGTATTATATAAATGAAACATGAAACATGAAACATATAACACTATGTCAGCCGCCAAAACCAGTTAATTAATCAATAATAATAATTTTTTAAAATCAATTTTATGACCGACAAAAAAACAACAACACAAAAAGACCCTTCCTCCTCCGCCAATGCTGCGGCGGATAAAGACATTGAAGCCAATAAAACAATCGCGGCTTTGTCTTATGTCTGGATTTTATTTTTAGTGCCTTTATTGGGCAAGCGCGATTCAAAATTCGCCCAATTCCACGCCAAGCAGGGTTTGGTGCTTTTTATTATTGAAATAATCGTTGGCTTGGTGATGTGGTTCCCGATTATCGGACAGCTTTTAATGCTCGCGTTGATCGTTATCGCGGTTATGGGAATAATCAAGGTCTTGAACGGCGAGTGGTGGAAAATACCTTATATTTATAATTGGAGCAAAAAGATAAATTTATGAATTATTATATAGGATATTTAAGATGTTTAGGACCGTTAAGATGTTTAAGATAATAAAAAGCACATCCTAAATATCTTAAGAATCCTAATAATCTTAATAATCCTAAAATTATTTATGTCTAACAATTTTATTAAATTTTTCAATGAACTTGGAATTAAAGATGTTCCAACCGTAGGGGGGAAAAACGCTTCTTTGGGCGAAATGTACCGCAATCTGGCAAGCGAAAATGTGCGCGTTCCTAACGGTTTTGCGACAACAGCGTCAGCTTATGATTATTTTATGGACAAGACCGGAACCAAAGAAAAAATAAGAAAAATTCTTGAAGGGCTGAACACTCATAATGTGAAAGACTTGATGAAGCGCGGCGCTTTGGCAAGGCAGGCAGTTTTAAAAGCCGAATTTCCCGAAGATTTAAACGAGGAAATAAGAAAAGCTTACAAAACTTTATCAAATGAGTATAAGGCAAGCGCCGTTGATGTGGCGGTAAGGTCATCGGCCACGGCCGAAGATTTGCCGGATGCTTCATTCGCCGGCCAGCAGGAAACATTTTTAAACATCAAGGGAGAGAAAGAGCTTTTAATCGCGGTTAAAAAATGCGTGGCCTCGCTCTTCACTAATCGCGCCATTTCTTACAGAGTGGATAAAGGCTTTGACCATTTTAAAATCGCTTTATCGGTTGGCGTGCAAAAAATGATTAGGAGCGATTTGGCCGCCTCGGGCGTGATGTTCACGATTGACACGGAATCCGGCTTTGCCAATTCGGTTTTAATCAATTCCATTTACGGCTTGGGGGAAAACATAGTGCAGGGCAAAGTCAATCCTGATGAATTCAAAGTATTCAAGCCGACTAAAGCCATTATTTCGCGCAAGCTCGGCAGCAAGAAATTAAGAATGATTTACAGCAGTAATCCGCAAAAACCGGTGCGCGACGTAAATGTAAGCTTGGCGGACCAGCAAAAGCAATCAATCACGGACGAGCAAGTCGTGAAATTGGCCGAGTGGGGGATGATAATAGAAAAGCATTACGGCAGGCAGATGGATATTGAATGGGCATTGGACGGAAAGGAAAAAGAGCTTTACATAATTCAGGCCCGGCCGGAAACAATCCACAGCGTCAGGGACCATAATGTCTTGGAAGAATACAAGCTGGAAAAAAGAGGCAAGGTAATCGCAATCGGCCAAAGCGTAGGTAGCAGGATTGGCGCGGGAATCGTTAATAAAATAATAGAAGTTAAAGATATAAGCAAGTTTAAGCCCGGGCAAGTTTTAGTGACGACCATGACAGATCCGGACTGGGAGCCGATTATGAAAATCGCCTCGGCGATTGTAACCGACAAAGGCGGCCGGACTTGCCACGCGGCGATTGTGTCGCGCGAGCTCGGCATTCCCTGCGTTGTCGGCACCAATAGCGGCAGCCAAAAAATAAAATCCGGGCAAAAGATTACGGCAAGCTGCGCCGAAGGTGAAGAAGGGTATGTTTACGAAGGAGAATTGCCGTTCAAAATAAATAAAACCAATATTAAAAATTTAAAGCGGCCGAAAACAAAGATTATGATGAATATCGGCGAGCCGGATTTCGCTTTCGCAACATCTTTTATCCCCAATGACGGAGTCGGTCTTGCCCGTTTGGAATTTATTATCAATAATTCCATAAAAATCCATCCCTTGGCTTTGCTGAATTACGGAAAAATCAGGGATGCGAAATTAAAAAAGCAAATAGACGGCCTTACAATCGGCTACAAAGATAAAAAACAATTTTTTATAGACAAGCTGGCTGAAGGCGTGGCGACAATCGCCGCGGCGTTTTATCCGAAAGATGTTATAATCCGGCTGTCCGATTTTAAAACCAATGAATACGCCAATCTCATCGGCGGAAAAATATATGAGCCGGAAGAGTCAAACCCGATGATCGGCTGGCGCGGGGCGAGCCGCTTTTATTCGGAAAAGTTTTTGCCGGCTTTTGAATTGGAATGCAAGGCGATGAAAAAAGCGCGCGATGAAATGGGTTTGAAAAATATAAAGATTATGATTCCTTTCTGCCGCACTTTGGACGAAGCGAAAAAAGTGACGAAAATTTTGGAAGAACACGGCTTAAAGCGCGGAGTGAACGGTTTTGAACTGTATTGCATGGTTGAAATACCGTCCAATGTGATTTTGGCCGAACAATTCGCCGAGCTGTTTGACGGCTTTTCCATCGGCTCAAACGACTTGACGCAATTAACTTTAGGCGTTGACCGCGACAGTTCATTGGTAAGCCATGTTTATGACGAGCGCAATGAAGCCGTAAAAATTTTAATCAGATATGTTATTGAAGTGGCGCGCAGGACAAAAACCAAAATTGGCATTTGCGGCCAGGCTCCGAGCGACTATCCTGACTTTGCCGAATTTTTGGTTGAATGCGGCATAGACAGCATTTCCTTGAATCCGGACACGGTTATAAAGACAACCCTGGACATACTTAAAACAGAGGAGAGATTGGGGAAATAATTATTAAAAATAAAACAAGGGCCCGACTTTCAGTTTAAAGTCGGGCATTTGTTTACAGGCGGTTTTTCCAAAATATTAAACTGTTGAATAATTAAATTTGCCTTTTCTTTTGTCATTCCCGCGAAAGCGGGAATCCAGATTCTATGCGCCAACTCCTGGATTCCCGCTTTCGCGGGAATGACAGAATAGAATTATTTAACGCTCTCAAAATGTTAAAAAATCGCCATATGTGTGCGCACATTACCTATCACACATTACCTATCACGCTTGACAAGAAAATATAAAAATGCTATTATATAATATCGCTCATTTTAAATTTAAGAATCAAAAAACATAAAATAAACAGGGAGGAATAAAAATGTTGAAAGAGATATTAAAAAATTATGGGGTTTGGGTGTTTATTTCTTTTTGCCTCTTTGCGGTGTTTTGTTTTGTACAAGAGGCCAATGTGCTGAAAAGCACAATTATTTATAACTTGCTTCGCGGTGTAGTATATTTGAGTATATTGCTTTATATATACTCAAAAATAACTACGGCCATAAAAGTAGCCGCAACCGAGGAGGTGCCTTATGGCAACCCCGGAGACTGATTTTTCAGAGGAGGCGGTTGTCAGAACCCATGGCTGGCAAGCCAAAAACGAGGCAGAGTATTTTAGGGAGGAAATCCTCCCCAACATAAACGACAAAGAAAAAGAGGGGGTGTTAAATCTTTTAGTGAACATTTTTTATCTTTAGTCCCGCGGGTGCGGGACAACAACACAAAGCCGGAACTTTTACAGTCCGGCTTTTAAATTTGACTTTAAAACAGCAATATAGCAATATAATAATATAGCCATTTTGTTTCATGTTTTATGTTCCATGTTCCATACTATGTCTTTCCTCCACGCTTTCCATCCAAATCCAATCTTAATTTCTTTCGGCCCGATCAATATTTATTGGTACGGCTTGCTTGTAGTTTTTGGCATATTGGCGGCGATTTTTACAGCGTTAAAATTAGCCGGTTATTATAATATAAAAAAAGAGGTAATAATTGACCTGGCTTTTTATTTGGTAATCTTCGGTATTATCGGCGCCCGTCTTTATGATGTCTTGCTTGAATTGCCGTATTACTTAAATCATCCGCTTGATATTTTTAAAATTTGGCAGGGCGGACTGGCTATCCACGGCGCGATTATAGCCGGAATAATCACCATTTGGCTGTTCGCCAAAAAGCGGGAGCTAAACCCTTGGCTGGCGGCGTCAATCATCGTTCCGGGCATGGCTTTAGCGCAGGCGATCGGCCGCTGGGGCAATTATTTCAACCAGGAGCTGTTTGGCAAGCCGACCGGTTTGCCTTGGGGCATACCGATTGATTTAATGAACCGCCCGATTGAATACATCAGTTATGAATTTTTCCACCCGACTTTTTTATACGAAAGCATCGGCAATTTTGTAATATTTTTTATACTGATCGCGATTCATAATAGAATTATAAAGAAAAAAAATATAAATCCAGCCGAACAAAATATGTTTTATGTTTCCCCGGCCGCGCACCGCGCAGCGGGGCAGGCATGTTTTATGTTTCATGTTTTAAGTTATACGATTCTATATTCCATATTGCGTTTTTCCACAGAGTTCATTAGAATTGACAAAACGCCCGTTATTTTTAATCTGCGCTTTCCGCAAATTGCCAGTCTTGTAATTATATTTTTATCCGTTGCGTTACTGCTCTTGCCAAAAATTAAAAGCCGTGTTAATATACAAAAGTAATAAACTTATTCTCAATAATAAATATGCCGAATACCAAATCAGCAAAAAAAGAATTGCGCAAAAGTTTTATCAAGCAAGCCGCGAATAAAAAGATTAAAGACGGCTTAAAATCAGCGATTAAAAAGAGCCGCAAGGCGATTGAAGCCAAAGAAATTCAGGCGAAAGAATTGGTGATGAAAACAATGAAAGCATTGGATAAGGCGGCGCAAAAAGGGATTATTAAGAAAAATACGCGCGACAGAAAAAAATCCAGATTGCAAAAAAAGCTTAACCAAGCTTCAAAGGTTTAAGATTTATTCCGTGTAATTCACGGAGTAAACAAAAACTGTAATATTTAATAAAGATTACAGTTTTTGTTTGTTTTAATAGTTCTTTATAATCGTAACTGCAGTTAACAAAAACCCCCGAGAGCGGGGGTTTTTGTGCTTTAACTACATTTTCGCAATCAGCAAATTAAGCATAGTCTTCGCGTCAGCTTGTCCGGTTTTCATCCGATAGTCAATCTTAACCAGTTCATTTAATATATTTTTTAAAGCGGGCAAGCTGAAGTTGCGCACCTGGTTTATTCCTTTTTGAACGATAAAAGGATGAAGTTTCAACTGGCTGATCATTTTGCGGGAAGTATGTCCCAAATCCAACGCCTGCCTGATTTGCAGCAGAATTCTAAACTGCCTGATAATCATAACGATTAAATGGCTGTCGGTTAAGCCGGCCTCAATTTGTTCTTCCAATAATTTGGCTGCGAGCGCTTTATTTTTACTGCTGACGGCATCCGTAAGGGCGAAAATATTTTCATCAAAATTACCCCGTGTCAAGAGTTCCACGTCTTCCGCTTCAATGATAGCCGGTTCGCCGCCTTCAGCCAGCTTCGGCTCCTTGCCTAATTTATAATTCAGCAGTTTATTAATTTCATTGCTCGCTTGCCACAGGTCGCCGCCGGTTAAGCTGATTAATGTTTGCGCCGCTCGGGCGGTTATTTTGCCTCCTCGGGCCTCAACTTCTTTTTTGGCCCAGCCGGCCGCTTCAGTGTTGGAAAGCGCGTTGAATTGCTGGGCGTATTTTTGCTTGGCTAAAAATTCAAACAGCTTCAGCGGATCGGCCGGCAGTTTTTTTTCCCTGCCTTCGGAATCTATTTTTAACGCTTCTTCCCTGTTTTTGCTTTTTTTCGCTTTAACCGCGGAATCCCAAAAAATAATGATATTGTCGGTTGTTTTTTTATTTTTTAAGTAATTTAAAATTTGGCCGAAAACAGCTTGGCTTTTGTTGGAAAATATGTTTTCAATTATTACCATTCTTTTTTTAGCCAATAAAGTTCCCGAGCCGATTGCTTCGTTAATTTTTTCCATTGGCGCGGTTTCGCCGTCAAGCGCGGTTAAACTGTTGCCGCTCGGGTCAACCTCGCGCAAAAATTTTTCTTTTAATTCGTTTAATTTTTGCCGGCTTCTGAATGAATCATCGCCGTAAAGAAAAATAATCATGTTTGTAATTTATAAATTAATCTGCTAATATGAAAGTACAGTAATTAATAAAAAAATAACAAATTTATTATGCAAACGGCAAAATGCCCTGTTTGTAACAGTGACATCATTATTGAAGAAGATGCCTTTGAAGGAGATTTGGCTGAATGCGCCAATTGCGGAGCGGAGTTGGAAATTATTTTTTTACACCCCCTGCAGATTGCCATTGTTGAAAGCGATTTGGACGAAGAGCTTGCCGGCCGGACAGAAGAAGAGGAAGTTTAATGTAAACGGCAACTTAAAAGCTTTTATTAAACAAAGCCAGCAATGGTTTTGTTTTTGATTTCTTCTTTGAATAATTTTCCCCTTTCTTTGTAGTTCCTAAACATGCCGAAGCTGGCGCAGGCCGGGGAAAGCAAGACAATGCCGCCTTTGGCCGCGTTTTTACCCGCTTCTCTAACCGCTTGTTTAATGTTTTTGGCCAAAAACATTTTGTTTCGCGGGAAATTTGCTTTTGTTAATTCTTTTTTCAGCCGGGGCGTGGCTTTGCCGTCAAGCAAAACCATAAACTGAACCCGTTTTTTTATTTCTTTGGCCAATTGTTTGAAATCAGACTTCTTTTCCGCGCCGCCGGCCAGCAGAACAATCGGTTCCGTGAATGATTTCAAGGCGGTGATTGCCGACTCCGGCGTGGTGGCGAAACTGTCATTATAATATTTTACTCCGTTTATTTTTTTCACAAATTCCAATCTGTGCTCAAGGCCGTTGAAACTAACAACCGCTTTTTTAATAATCTCATTATTAATGCCGACAATTTTGGCAACCTCAACAGCCGCCGCGATATTTTCCTCATTATGTTCGCCGATTAATTTAGACGCCAAATCAGATTTATCAAAAAAAATAATTTTACCCTTATAATTCTTTTTATATAAATTTTGAAAATTGAAAATTTTAAAATTGGATATTGATTGAAAATTGAAAATTGAAAATTGAAAATTTTTACTTATCACCAAGTAATCCCTCTTATTTTGCCATTTAAATATATTACTCTTCGCCTTCCAATAATCTTTAAGCGTACGGTGGTAATTCGGATTATTCGGGTCGGTCGGAGCCAGGTGTTCTTTATGGAAATTGGTTATCACGGCAATGCGCGGGCTTGCCGCCATATCTTCCAATTGAAAGCTGGATAATTCTAAAACCACCCAGTCGTTTTTTTTGATTTTATCAATAAATTCAAACGGCGCCACGCCGATATTTCCGCCCAGCCATGCTTTTTTGCCGGCTTTTTTAAGAATATGATAAATCAGAGACGCGGTTGTGCCTTTGCCCTTGGTGCCGGTTACGCCGATAATATTTCTGGTCGGGCAGAGATTAAAAAATAATTTCATCGGGCTGGATAACCTCACCCCAGCCCTCTCCTTCGCAAGGAGAGGGGGTAATTTGGATAAAGGCCAGCCGGGCGAACGGAAAAGAATATCAAATTCAGCTAAATTTTTATCATAATTTTTGCCCAGCCGCCATTTTACCTTTTTTATTTTTTGCAGAGAAGCAAAATTTTTAATCTCCGCCAATTTATCAAATTCTCTTTTATCGCAAACCGTGATTTCGCAGTTTATTTTATTTTTCAGCAAATATTTAATCAAGCAATAATTTTCAATGCCCAATCCCAGAATGGCGATTTTTTTGTCTTGCAATTTTTTTAAAATATTTTCCATAATTCTTAATTCTTAATTCTTAATTCACGCATCTCTCCCCAATTATCACCGACTTTCGCGTCAACTATGACAGGCACTTTTAATTTTATCACATTTTCCATAATATCTTTGATTTTTTCAACCGCTTCATCAACCATATTTTCTTTTACCTCAAACAATAATTCATCATGCACCTGCAACAACATCTTAATTCGCGCATTATCGGAATTCGCGTTAACCTCCGCATTAATTTTTATCATGGCTATTTTAATCATATCGGCCGCCGTGCCTTGGAGCGGAGTGTTAATCGCCATCCGTTCCGCCGCTTTGCTGACCTGCAAGACGGAAGAATTTATTTCCGGCAAATATCTGATGCGCCCGAATAAAGTTTCCGTATAGCCTTTATCCCTGGCTTTCTTAATTGTTTCGTCAATATATTTTTTTACATCTTTGTACGCGTTAAAATATTGCTCAATAAATTCTTTTGCCCGCGCGTAAGGAATATCGGCTCCCTGCGCCAACCCGCGCGGCCCCTGGCCGTAAATAATTCCGAAATTAATCGCTTTGGCTTGCCGCCGCATTTCTCGGGTTACCGCTTCCGGCGATACCCGGTTAATTTCCGCCGCTGTCATTTTATGGATGTCCGCTCCATTATTAAAAGCTTTAATCATCTTTTTGTCGTTTGACATATGCGCCGCCAGCCGCAGCTCAATCTGCGAATAATCCAAAGAAAGCAATTTATATCCCGCGTCGGCGATAAACGCTTGGCGTATTTCCCTGCCAAGCTCGGTGCGTATCGGGATATTCTGCAGATTCGGATCGCTTGATGAAAGCCGGCCGGTTGCGGTAACTGTTTGGTTAAAGCTGGTATGCAAGCGTCCTGTTTTCAGGTTGATTAATTTAGGCAAAGCGCCTATGTAGGTGGTAAGCAGTTTGGTTAATTCGCGGTATTCCCGAATCAGCCTGATTATCGGATGCAAATCTTTCAGTTTTTCCAGTTCTTCGGCGGAAGTGGACAAGCCGGTTTTTATCTTGGCGATATTGTCCGCGGGAATTTCCAGTTTTTCATACAATATTTCCCTCAGCTGCTGAGTTGAGCTGATGTTAAATTTTACGCCCGCCATTTTGCAAATTTTTTCTTCAAGCTGTTTAATTTTCTTTTCCGCTTTTTCGCCCATTTTTTCCAAGAAATCGCCGTCTATTTTTATGCCGTTCCTTTCCATTTCAACCAGAACTTGGATTAAGGGCATTTCAATTTTTTCAAACAGCTTGTCTAATTTTTGCTTTTTTAATTCGGGCAAGAGCTTTTTAGCCAAACGGTAAGTAAAATCAGCGTCCTCGCAGGAATAGTTATAAAGCTTATCAACCGGAATTTCCCTGAATTCCCGTTTTTCGCGGCCCTTGCCGAGCAAATCTTCTTTGGTAATTTTTTGGTGGCCTAATTCAGTAAAGGCAAGGGCGTCTAAATTATGCTGGCGCGTGCCCGGGTTTAACAGATAAGAAGCGATCATCGTGTCGGCCTCCACTCCATTTATATCAATCCCATAACATTTCATAACTTTAATGTCATATTTTATGTTATGGCCGAATTTTTTAATTTTAGGATTTTCCAATATCGGCTTCAGTTTTTCCAGCCACAAATTACTACTTTCCGATTCCTGCTTGCTTACTGAACTGGATGGATTCTCAATTCCCGATTTATAATTAAACAAATTTTTTTCTTGATTTTTGATTTTTGCCTGCCCCCAGGGGTGCGCGGCCGGGGATTTTTGATTTTTGATTTTTATATAATACGCTTCCCCGGCTTTCCAGGAAAAGCTCATTCCCAGCAATTCCGCGCTGATTGAATCAATGCTGGCGGTTTCGGTGTCAAACGCGAATTCAGCGCGCTGTTCTAATTTTTCTAAAAATTTATTAAAATCTTTTGCATTATCAATTAGATAGTATTTAAATAATTTTATATTGCGCTCAAATTTATCGGCGGCGGACGCCTCTTGCTGCTCCTTGGGCATTTTATCCCGCTGTTTGGCTGAGATGCTTTGCAGGCGCGGCAGAAGCGATTTGAATTCCAACTCGCTGAACAGCCGGGCCGCTTTTTCCCGGTCAAAACCGGAAAATCGCGCCTCTTCAAGCTTGAAGCTTATTTTAACGGCGCAATCAATAGCCGCAAGTTTTTTGCTCATTAAAGCGTCTTCTTTGTGCTGCCTTAACAAATCGCGGACCCGGCTTTTTATTTTTTCGGAGTCTATGTTTTTATAAACATTATCCAAGGTTTTAAAATTTTTAAGCAGTTCAACAGCGGTTTTTTCGCCGATGCCGCGAACTCCGGGAATGTTGTCGGACGGGTCGCCGCGCAACGCCTTAAAGTCAATCATCTGCTCCGGCTTAAGGCCGTATCTTTGCTTGACTGCTTTTTCATCATAAAGCACAGCGTCGGTTAAGCCGCGTTTCATAGTGTAAACTTTTGTGTGCTCATTAATTAACTGCAAAGTATCCAGATCTCCGGTTACGATTATTTTTTCAACATTGCCGTCAACTGTCCGGGAAATGGTGCCTATCAGATCATCGGCCTCAAAGCCGTCTTTCTCGTAAATCGGAATGTTGAAAGCTTGGGCTATTTCTTTGACGCGGGGGATCTGGCCATAAAGCTCGTCAGGCGCCTTTACCCTGTTCGCCTTATATTCCTTATATTCTTTATGCCTGAAAGTCGGAGCCGCCCTATCTAATGTCAAGGCAATATAATCCGGTTTAAATTCGCGGATTGCTTTAAGCAGAACCGCGGTAAAGCCGTAAACAGCGTTAACCATCTCGCCTTTTTTCGTGGTTAAAGTCGGCGGCAGGGCGTGGAAGCTCCTGTGAATTAAGGCGTTGCCGTCAATAACCATTAATTTTCTTTTTGTATCGCTCATACTAATATTACATCATATAAATATTGATAAAACAAGACCGTGAAATTTCACGGTCTTGTTTCTCGGTGCGCTGTACAGGAATCGAACCTGTAACCTTATCCTTAAGAGGGATCTGCTCTACCGATTGAGCTAACAGCGCGTTTTGTGGCTGGGGAGAGACTTGAACTCTCGACCTTGGCGTTATGAGTGCCACGCTCTAACCAGCTGAGCTACCCAGCCATATCAGTGCACCCGGCAGGACTTGAACCCGCAACCTTCTGGTCCGAAGCCAGACGCTCTATCCAGTTGAGCTACGGATGCTT
>JAUYAT010000029.1 GCA_030693295.1 bacterium | reverse complement strand
GACCCCGATCCATGGGATGGAGCATTGCTCTTCGTTGCAGACCGCGGGATGTTTTGCGGCTAAATCTTTAAGCCCGGGTATTGTAACCTGCAGGTTGTCCAAAGGATTTTTGCCTTCTTCTAAAGCGGCATTTACCGGCGAGACAATCAGAAAAATTACTGAAAGAAAAAAGAATATTATTAAGATTTTAGAAAAAATTTTTGCCATGGATTTTATAGCGTTCGCGCCGCTGCGAGCGTCGCGACCGCTAATTCGCTATAAATTTAACTTTGTCATCGCCTCTTTTAACCTCTTTGATAATTTTTTCAATCATTTCTCCTGTAATATCCCGTCCGCCCAAGCCGGCGATAAAGCTTTGGATTTTTGCTTTTGTTTTGCCCTGCGCCGCGGCTTTAATGTCGGATGCCAGCGGTCCCATTTCACCCAAACTGATTGACTTGTCTAAAACAGCGATATATTTCGCGTTTTTAATCGTTTTTAAAATTTCATCGGCGGGAAACGGCCTAAAGCATTTTATTTTTAAAACTCCTGCATTTTCATTTTTGTCAATCACATCTTTTATCGTGCCGACCACCGAGCCCATAGCGATTATTATTATGTCAGGATTGATAGCGCCATAATACTCAACTAAACCATTATCAATGTTAAATGTTAAATTTTTGATTTTTGATTTTTGATTTTTGATTTGTTTGCCGTCTGCTGTTTTAATAATTTTATGGTAATTTTCATATTCTTTTTTAATTACATCCGCGCTGGCGATTAAATCTTGATGCAGTTCCTGGCGGATTTCCATATAGTGAGCCGGAGAAGCGAACGCGCCCAAGGTAACCGGATTGTCAGGGTCCAAATATGTTCCCTTTTCCGGCTTATAATCAGGCAGATATTTTTTAATTTGTTTCGCGTCAGGCACGATAACCGAGTCGTAAGTATGCGTTAAAACAAAGCCGTCAACATTAACCATTACCGGCAAATTAAGCAATTCCGCGATTTTGTAAGCCATAATATGCTGGTCAACCGCTTCCTGATGGTTTTCGGCGAAAAGCAATATCCAGCCGGCGTCGCGGACAGTCATTACGTCCTGCTGGTCGTTCCAGATGGTGATGGGCGCCGACACTCCGCGGTTGGCGCAAGTCATAACAACCGGCAATCTCATGCCGGCGATATTGTAAACCACCTCGGTCATTAACAGCAGGCCTTGCGAGCTGGTGGCGGTATAGACGCGGACGCCGGCGCCGCTGGCGCCTTCCACGATTGAAGCGGCCGCGAATTCCGATTCAGCTCTCACATACTCGTAATCAGCTTCGCCGTCCGCCTTGAATTTCGCCAAGTCTTCAACAATATGAGTTTGCGGCGTGATAGGGTAAGCGGATATTACGGCAGGACGGATATTTTTGATTGTCAGAGCAATTGCTCTAGAACCCTCTAATATTTGTTTCATATATTTTGCAGATATTTATTTTTCTTCCAATTTCATCTCAATTGCCTTCACCGGGCATTCTTCGGCGCAGATGCCGCATCCTTTGCAAAAATCAAAATCCGTAAATGGCTTTTGCTTGCCATTTATGTCTTGCATTGTAACCGCGTTTTCCGGGCAGACAGCCGCGCAAGCGCCACAGCCGATGCATTTATCCAAATCGGTTTTCGGCCTGTATGTCCGCCAGCCACCGGTTTTGTTGATTGTCGTTGAAGATGGTTTTGATGTTATGTTGATTTTCATAGTATATTACAATTAAAAATTATACGCTTTTTCTATCGCTTTAATATTTTTATTGACAATTTCCTCTCCTTTTTCGCCGAATTTTTGTTTAATCGCTTTTTCCAGCGATTTAAAGCTAACCAAGCTGGTAGTCTTGGCGAACGCCCCGAGAATAACAGTGTTGGCTAAATTTTTGCCGATAATTTCCAAAGCGATTTTAGTCGCGTCTATTAAATGGATATTTTTTCCAGGCAGATTAATTCCAAGTTCTTTAACTTGGCTTTCCGGCTTCGCGGTGTTAACGATCACTATTGTGTTTTTATCCGCGCCATGCGCGACATCAATAACGCCAAGCAAGGTGGCATCTTGTATTATCAGGACATTCGGCTTGTAGACATGCTCGCGCGTCCTAATCGGCTTATTATCTATCCTGGCGTAAGCTTCAATCGGCGCTCCGGTGCGCTCCACCCCGAAAGAAGGAAACGCCTGGGAATGCTTGCCGTCATTGAAAGCCGCGATAGCGATTAGTTCCGCCGCGGTTACGACGCCTTGGCCGCCGCGGCCGTGGATTCTTATTTGAAACATAAATAATAAATCAAATACCAAATACCAAAAATTAAAAACAAAAACAGTAAAACATAAAATAATAAAATATTAACATTTTTACATATTTATTTTTGGTTTTTGGTTTTTAATATTAAATCTTCAATAATTTTATTAAACAGTTCGTACGGTATATCTCCTTCAATCTTATTGCCGTTGATGAACCAAGTCGGGGTGCCGGCAACGCCCAATTCTTCTCCGTCGGCGGCGTCTTTTTTAATCAGCGCGAGGTATTTGCCGTTTGTCATGCAGCTGTTGAATTTATTCAAGTCAGCGCCTATCTGGTTGGCGAATTCCGCCAAGTCCGGATTTTCCGCCGCGCCTTGATTCAGGAAAAGCTTGTCGTGCATCAGCCAAAACAGCCCTTGCTCGCCGGCGCAGCGGGCGGCCATGGCCGGTTCCAAAGAATTTTTATGCATCGGGTAGTTTCTGAATATTATTTTAACATCTTTTCCGTATTTTAGTCCAATTTCCCTGATTTTGCCAAATGACTTTTGGCAATACGGGCAGGCAAAGTCGGCGAATTCCACGATAGTGATTTTCGGCTTGGCCGAACCCATCCAATAGCTTTCTTGGCCTTCAATGGTTTTCCGCGCTTGTTCATCGTAAGGCGCGTTTAAAAGATTTAGGTTAATACCCGTTGTTTTTTGGTCCGGAATTATTTTTATAATGCTGAATATATAAAAAGCAAAAGCCGTTATAATGGCTAAAAAAAGGCCGGCGATAATAATCGTTAATATGCCCCACCATTTTTTATACCATGGCTTCGCTTTAATTTCCTTGATTTCCATTGATATTTTTTAAGGTTTGTTTTATTATTAACAATACCGGGTTATTTGACTTTATTGATATTATATTTTACTATTTTATTATATCATTTTTTTATGAATAAACAAAATATCAACAGCTTGGAAAGAGCGGTAATAAAAAAATATCAAAAAAAAGACAAGAAGAGGAAAGTTAAGATGAAAATCAGCGGCGCGAGCGTTAAAAAGCTGCAGAAGATAATTAAAGAAAAATAATTAAATAATTAAATAACAACGCCTACCCGAAATATTATTCGGGTAAGCTGCAGTAAAGTAATGAAAAAACATGCTTTATTTGCACCTGCTAACCGTCCGGCAACGGGCAAGATAAGCAAGGGCGAGTACGACAGCCGCCAATCATGGGGATTGCTGGCGACTATCAATCTTTACGAGTGCGACATTCAATTAATCAAAAATCCCCGCGAGATTAAAAAATTTATCGTTAAGCTTTGCGAGGCAATCAAGATGAAAAGGCATGGCGAGCCCTTGATTCAAAGGTTTGCCGAAGGGCCGCTGGAAGGCTATTCAGCGATGCAGTTCATAGAAACATCTTCAATCACTATGCATTTTGACGAAGAAAAAAACAGGGCGTTTGTTGACATTTTCAGCTGCAAGTATTTTAACGCTGAAACGGCGCTGAATTTTTGCAAAAAGTTTTTTAAAGCGAAAAGCTGTAAAGTCCAAACAATCATAAGAGATTAATTAATGAGCGCGTTAAAAGAATATCAAGCGAAAAGAAAATTCAATAAAACCACGGAGCCGAAAGGCGAGATAAGCGAGAGCGAATCGCGCCGTTTTGTCGTACATGAGCATCACGCGCGCAGTTTGCATTATGATTTACGATTGGAAACGGAAGGGGTTTTGAAATCTTGGGCCGTGCCCAAAGGCGTGCCGGAAGAGCCGGGCGTAAAGAGATTGGCCGTGCAAGTGGAAGATCATCCGGTTGGCTATATTGATTTTTCAGGCATAATTCCGGAAGGAGAATACGGCGCCGGCGAAGTTAAGATTTGGGACAAAGGGGAGTGGGATTATATAGAAGGCGATTTGGAAAAAGGAAGCATAAAATTTAATCTGCGGGGCGAGAAGTTGAAAGGCGAGTACGCTTTAGTCCGATTTAAAGACTCGTCTCGCTTCGCGGGCGAAGCAAGCAAAAAAAATTGGCTCATTTTTAAAATAAAAGAGCATTGAATAGTTCTTTCTCTTTGTCATTCCCAGCTTGCCTGCCCGCCTTTGGAGGGACTGGGAATCCAGGAGATAGCGGCATGAACAAGAAAATAGATAAAAGTATTAAAAATATTAAACTTTTTATCAATTATTCGTGTTTTTACGGCTCACTCCTGGATTCCCGCTTTCGCTCGCCTCGCTGAAGCTCCGGCGAAGCGGGCGGGAATGACAGGATAGAATTATTCAACACTCTCAATATAAAAAATTTAAAAAACGAAAAAAGGAGAGGATATGGATAAATACTGGAAGAATAGCTGTAAGGCATGTGAAGCAGCATTACTACAAACGGAAAGAAAAGATGGCGCGAAGGTTTTTTGCAAGGCATGTAATACAAAGTGGATATGCGTTAACGGGGCGTTTGTCATTGATTCTATCATAGTGGGGAATTTTGTTATCATTGCCCGACATAGATGAGATAGATTAAGAAAAAGGAGGAGGCAAACATGCGCACAAAAAAAGGCGGGATAGCTGAAAAAATGGGGATTGAGTATCGTCCGAATTTAACTACTTTGTCATTGGGAAATTTTTCAGGGTTTGGTCCAAACGCGTGCTGGGATAAAAATGTTAGGGACTGGCCCGGAATGTTTAGATCGAAAGAGTCGCTGAAATTTAAGCCGATTAGCAAAGATGCTTTACCCAGAATTGACCTAATGACGGGAGAGGAGGTAGAAGATGGCCAGAAAGCCGAATTTAAAAAGAAAAGAGCAGGTGAGGTTTGAACCCCTAACCGGAGAGAGGGGGGGAAAACTTCTTCAGGATATTGCTCCACCAGAGGAAAGAAAAATAAAGATATTTTCAGATTTAGAGGATGAAATTCTTGAAGATCCGTTAAGTCTGGAAGAGCAGTATTTATTGAACCACAGAAACGCCATGAATAGAGGCGAAGACTAAATAACGGCGCAAACAAGGGGAGAACTTTTCAGTTCCCCCTTTTTATTTGCTTTTTGCGCGATTTTAAGCTAAAATGTAATAGTAATTGGAAATTTAATAATAATTATATGCAAAATTACGACCATAAAAAAATTGAGAAAAAATGGCATGAAATATGGGCGAGGGATAAACTTTATCAAGCAGATTTAGATAAGGCGAAAAAGCCGTTTTACAACTTGATGATGTTTCCTTATCCATCCGCCGAGGGCTTGCATGTCGGCAATATGTACGCTTTTGTACACAGCGACGCTTACGGCCGTTTTATGCGGCTTCGCGGGTTTGATGTTTTTGAGCCGATTGGGCTGGATGGTTTTGGCATCCATTCGGAAAATTACGCGATTAAAATCGGCGAGCATATTAAAGACGTGTCGGCCCGCACGGAAAAGCATTTTTATGACCAGCTTCACATGATCGGCAACGGTTACGACTGGAGCAGAACCGTAGAAACCTATAAGCCTGATTATTATAAATGGACGCAGTGGCTGTTTTTAAAGATGCATGAAAAAGGCTTGGCATATCGTAAAAAGTCATCTGTTAATTGGTGCCCTTCATGCAAAACCGTGCTGTCAGACGAGCAGGTTATTGCCAGCAAATGCGAGCGCTGCGACAGCGAAACTGAAAAAAAGCAAATGGAGCAATGGTTTTGGCGGATTACCGATTACGCGGAAAAGTTGCTGAAAAATTTGGATGTTATGGATTGGAGCGAAGAAGTTAAGACGATTCAGAGGAATTGGATCGGTAAAAGTGTTGGCGCTATTGTGAAATTCCAAATTTCAAATTACAAATCACAAATAAATTCAAAATTCAAAATTCAAAATTCAAAATTCTTTTTGGAGGTATTTACGACGAGGCCGGATACTTTATTCGGTTGTACTTATATGGTTGTTTGTCCGGAGCATCCTTTGATTACGAATTACGAATTACGAATTAAGAATTACGCAGAGGTAATGAATTATGCTGAGCAAGCGAAGAAAAAATCTGATTTAGAGAGAACGGATTTGGCCAAGGAGAAGACTGGGGTGAAGATTGAGGGCTTGTCCGCGGTTAATCCTGTTAATAATGAAGAGATACCGATTTTTGTGGCTGATTATGTTTTGGCCGGCTATGGCACCGGCGCGATTATGGCGGTTCCGGCGCACGATGAGAGGGATTTTGAGTTTGCTAAGAAATATGGACTACAAATTAAAGAGGTTGCCGCCCCCTTTTTAAGAGATAATCCAAAAGAGGGTAAAGAAACAGAGAGAAGAGATGTGGTGACAGTAATTGTAAAAAATCCCCAAAATAATACTTTTTTATGTTTAAATTGGAATACTACGGAATGGAAATCATTTCCAACCGGCGGAATAGACGGCCAGGATTTAGTTGAGGCCGCAAAACGAGAAGTTAAAGAAGAAACCGGCTATAAAAATTTGAAATTTATTAAACAATTAGGCGACTCAATATATGCTGAATTTTATAGGCCGCATAAAGATTCAAATGTAATGGCAAATTTTAAATACTTATTTTTTGAATTAAAAAATAAAGAGCAAGCAAATGTTTTGCGAAAAGAAAAAGAACAGCATGAAGCAATTTGGATAAAAGAAGAAAATGTAGAATCATTTATTAATGTTTGGAATCAAAAAATAGCTTGGAAGAGATTGGTTTATGGCGATTTTGCTTATTGCGAAGAAGGCATAAATATTAATTCCGGTTTTTTGAATGGTTTAGAAACCAAAGAAGCTAAAGAAAAAATGATTAAGTGGCTGGAAGAAAAAGGACTTGGAAGACGAGAAGTTGTTTATAAATTGCGCGATTGGTGCGTAAGCAGGCAGAGATATTGGGGTCCGCCAATACCAATGGTTTATTGTGAAAAGTGCGCCCATTCGGCAGGCTCAGGGCATGGCTGGCATCCTGTTCCTGAAAAAGATCTGCCGATTCTTTTGCCTGAAATGGATGACTTTTTGCCCGACGGATCCGGCAAAGGACCCCTGAATAAAGTTAAAGACTTTGTCAATACAACCTGCCCCAAATGCGGCGGTCCGGCTATGCGGGAAACTGACGTGTCTGATCCGTTTGTTGATTCATGCTGGTATTATATGCGCTATCTTTGCACTGAATTTACCGATAAGGCGCTGGATAAAGAACGTTTAAAAAAGTGGATGCCGGTTAATATGTATATCGGGGGCAAAGAACACAGCGTTTTGCATTTACTGTATTCCCGTTTTGTAAATATGGTTATGCGCGAGCTGGGCTATGCGCCGGCAGAGGAGCCGTTTAAATGTTTTCGCGCCCACGGGCTTTTAATCAGAGACGGGGCGAAAATGAGCAAGTCAAAAGGCAATGTGGTTAATCCTGATGAATATATTGAAAAATTCGGCGCTGACGCGGTGCGCATGTATTTGATGTTTTTAGGCGATATGAGGCAGGGCGGCGATTGGCGCGACAGCGGCATAAATGGAATGCGCAGGTTTATTAATCGTGTCTGGAATTTAGCCGATGAAGTGGCGCGCAAGACAACAAACAAACCAAAGTGCTTAAAAAATACCCATAAGACAATTAAAAAAGTGACGGAGGATTTAGAGAATTTAAAATTTAACACGGCCATCGCGGCAATTATGGAGTATGTTAATTATTTGCAAGCGGCAACCAAAAAGAATAATACGGTTAACAAAGATGTTGTTGAAGTTTTAGTGAAATTGCTTGCGCCCTTCGCCCCTTTTATGTCCGAGGAGCTTTGGCGCGAATTAGGCCATAAAGAAAGCGTTTTTAAAGAAAAGTGGCCGGAATACGATCCCGAATTGGTTAAAGATAAAATAATAAACTTAGTCGTTCAGGTTAACGGCAAGCTGCGCGACACCATTGAAGTTCCTGCTGATATTTCCGAAGAAGAAGCCAAGAAAGCCGCGTTGGAGAGCGAGAAAATTAAAAAGTGGATCGCGGGCAAAAAGATTGTTAAGGTGATTTTTGTTAAGGGAAAGTTGGTTAATATCGCGGTAAAATAAAATGAAGATTATCAAAGAAGAAAAAATTCCGATAAAGATGTGGCTGGACGAGATTGAGCCGGATACTATGCAACAGGTCAGGAACATAGCCAATTTGCCCGGAGCATTCCACCACATCGCGATTATGCCTGACGCGCACATCGGCTATGGCATGCCGATCGGCGGGGTTTTGGCCACGGTTGATACGATTGTGCCCAATGCCGTTGGAGTTGACATCGGCTGCGGCATGGCTGCCGTAAAAACCACTATTCAAGAAATAGATGAATATAACTTAAAACAGATTTTAAATAAATTAAGAAGAATTATCCCAACCGGCTTTACCCATCATAAGGAAGCGCAGGAATGGGAAGGTTTTGACCGGGCGCCCGATATTCCCATAATCCGGCAGGAGCTTAATTCGGCCCGCAAGCAGATCGGCACCTTGGGCGGCGGCAATCATTTTGTTGAAATATTGCGGGAAGCCGGCGATAAAAAATGGAACATAGCGGAGCAAGGCAATATCTGGCTGATGTTGCATAGCGGCTCCCGCAACTTCGGCCTAAAAGCGGCCAATGTTTATCATAGGAAAGCCAGGCGGTATTGTGAATTGAATAATATCGGCCTGCCTGACAGGGATTTGTCCTTTTTAAAGCTTGATTCCCCCGAGGGCGGGGAATATTGGCAGGCGATGAATTACTGCCTGGAGTTCGCCAAAGCCAACCGCCATCTTATGATGGAGCGCTTTATGGATATTTTTCAGGCCGTAAGCGGCTGCGAATTTATTGATTTTAACAAAGAGCATGCCGGACGCTCCGGACACTCGGTGTCTTCTTGGACACCAAGTGTCTTAGTGGCCATTCATCACAACTACGCGGCGCGCGAAGAGCATTTCGGCAAAACCGTAATCATCCACCGCAAAGGCGCCACACGGGCGTTCAAGGGGCAATTGGGCATAGTGCCGGGCAGTATGGGAACCCCGAGCTATATTGTTGAAGGATTGGGTAATCCGGAGAGTTTTATGAGCTGCGCCCACGGCGCCGGCAGAGTTTTGGGCCGCCGGGAAGCAAGCAGGGTTTTAACCCGCGAGCAAGCCGACGAGGCGGTTAAAGGGATTATTTTTGAGGGCTGGCGCGGAAAGTTTGACGAAGCGCCGCAGGCGTATAAAAATATTGAGACCGTTATAAAAAATCAAATTGATTTGGCGCGGCCGATTGTGAAATTAAAGCCGCTGGCCGTGATGATCGGGGGTTAAATATGTTTAAACTGAAATATTTCAACAATAAATTATCTCCGGGATTTGTGGCTTTATTTTCCGGCAGAATGATCCAATTCATCGCCAGCGGCATGCTTGGGCTTTTTCTCCCCATTTTTTTATTTATCAAGCTTGGCCATCGCGTTGAATATGTTTTTTTGTATTTTTTAATCGGCTGGCTGCTGTACGCTTTGCTCCTGCCCGCCGGCGCCCAGCTTTTAAATAAAATCGGTTTGCGCCGCTCATTGAGAATCAGCGTGTTTCTTGACGGGCTGTATTATGTCTGCCTCTACTTTATTGATAAAGACCCGTATTTATTCTTAACGCTGTCTATGATTGTGATAACTTTAGACCGGTTGATGTTTTGGCTGCCTTATCACACGGACTTTGCTAAATTTACCGACCAGAGCAACAGAGGCAAAGAAGTGAGCTTAATGTACGCGACTCATTCTTTTTTAAGCATAATTATGCCAGTGGTTGCCGGATATATTATTGTAAAATATGGCTTTAACGCGGTTTTCGTTATGGCGATTATAATTTATTTAGCGGCCGGCATCCCGTATTTAGCTTTGCCGCGGACCGAAGAAAGATATAGCTGGGGAATTTGGGAGACTTGGAAAAAATATTTTTCCCGTGAGAACAAAAAATTAGTTTTAGCCAATATGGCCAATGGGGCGGAAAATGTTATCGGTATTATTATTTGGCCTATTTTTATCTGGCAGATTTTACAAGGCGATTATTTGGAAGTCGGCGCGATCTCGTCATTGATAATTTTTATCGCGGTTATTTTACAGCTGTTTGCCGGCAAATATACCGACATAATCAATAAAAGGAAAATGCTCCATTGGGGCTCGGCGCTGTACGCGCTGGGCTGGGTTGCCAAGATTTTCGTTTTAACCGCTTTTCATATTTTTATCATCGGCGCTTATCATGAGTTCACTAAAATATTTAAAGATACGCCGTTTGACACCCTGAATTATGAGATCATGGCCGACCGCGGCCATTATGTTGATGAGTACACGGTCCTGAAAGAAATCGCCATTCAATTCGGCAGAGTATTGATGCTGATTTTTGCCATAGCCGTTGCCTTGAATTTCGGCTTGAATTGGACATTCGGCTTGGCGGCGCTGGCATCGCTGTTGATAAATTTATTATAGGTTAGCCATCAGCCAAGTTCCGTCTTCTTGTTTTTTAATATGAAAATTAACGTTAATGATTTCATTGTTAAAATAAACTTCGGCAGTATATATTTTTTCATCATCCGTTGAATTTGAGAGCTTGGAACCGGATAAAATATTGCCTAAAACAAGCCGGCTTTCCCCGTTTAAAAAATTCATGGTGTATTCAGCCGCTTTTTGCATATCCTCTGTAAAATAAAATTTAGTTTGCTTAACATTTCCGGATCTAATGGCGCTGGCCGCTCCGGAAATTGTTTTATCAGGGCTGTTGATTTGGCATTCGCAGAATTGGAATGTTGGAGAGACCTGGGATGCCGGCTCAGCGGTTAAAGAGCCGACCGTAATTTTGTTTAAATTTGCGTTAGTGATGCCCAGGCCTAATTGCTTCATAACGGCAAAGGCGTCATTAGGGCTACCCAAATAGTATCGTTTTTTATCTTTGGGATAAATATAGTAGGCCTTGCCGTAATCATCAACGTCAATTAAGATTTTACCCAAGACATGATCGGGGTAGGCGGTGTAACCAACAATAAAATCGTGAGTGGCCCCCAGCCCCAAATTTCTCATTATGTTCAACGCATCGGCCGGCCGGCCAAGATAATATTTTTTATTATCGCCGGGATTAACATACCAGGCCTCGCCATGCGATTCAACTTGCAGGAGAATTCGGCCGGACAATCTTTGCGCCAAGCTTTGATCGGCAAAAATAAATCTGGCTGATAATAAAAAAGCAATTAGCGAAAAAATCGTTATTAGATATTTATTCATAGAATTTTTTTAATAATCGTGAATTATGAAACTCGTCAATTAAATAAAAATTTGCTATAATGGAAATAGAGTTTATTATTAAATTTTTAAAACTATGATTGCTAAAAAAAGAATAATTTGGCTAATAGCCGGAATCGCGATTATCAGCTTAATACTATTAGTTATTCCGGGAATTGTTGATTATTTTAATTATCAAAGCGCGGTTGAAGCCGCCGGTTCTATGCCATGGCAGGACGGGGGAAAAATTACCATGGTAGGGAGCCATGTGTTGGTTGGGGGGCCGTGCGTTTTAGACACGCCAGCCAGTTCTCCCACGACTTGCGCGATTTCCTGCCCATTGGTTACAGGCGCTTTAGGGACGGCTTGCGCCGGTTATATTGAAATTGATATTATTGGCCAATTAGGAACAACTTTTATCGCCGCGCCAATCGGCTTTGTTTACAAGGGCGGCGGCGCTTATCCTGTTGAGGGTATGCAGTTTATCGCGGGAGGAGCTACAAACATCAGTCCCTGGGTAATCGGCATTCCGGGCGCTTCGGCTTCAAGGATTCAGAAGTTAGTTGATTCGTTTAAAGTTATTATAGCAGGATTTAATGGGAAATAAAATGGATATACTGAAAGAAACAAAAGAGCTGTGCGATCTTTACCATATCAAGCCCAATCGTTCAAAGGGGCAGAATTTTTTAATTAATGAAGAGTTTTATAATAAAATCATCGGCGCGGCGGATCTTAACAAAGAAGATGTTGTTTTGGAAATCGGCCCGGGCTTGGGATTTTTAACCGTTGAATTGGCGAAAAGGGTTAAGAAAGTCATTGCCGTGGAAATAGACAAGCGGCTGGCGGAAATTTTAGAGGCGAGATTAATGGCGCAGGGGATAAAGAATGTGGAAGTGGTGAATATGGACATATTGCAATTAAATCCCAAATCCCAAACCCCAATTCCCAATCAAATCCCAAACTCCAAATTCCAGGTTGCCAATTACCAATTGCCAATTGCCAATTTCAAAGTTGTGGCAAATTTGCCGTATAATATCACGTCAATTTTTTTAAGGAAATTTTTATCAATGGAGCATAAACCGAAAATGATGGCGCTGATGCTGCAAAAAGAAGTGGCGGAAAGGATTGTTGCCAAGCCGCCAAAAATGAGTTTGCTCGCGGTGTCGGTCCAATTTTACGCCGAGCCGGAGATTATTGAAATCGTGCCGGCGAATAATTTTTGGCCCAAGCCGGAAGTGGATTCGGCGATTATAAAGATGACAATTAATGGCGTAGGGGCGATGCGCGCATCGCCCGAATGGATTAAAGATTTTTTCAGATTAGTAAAAATTGGTTTTAGCGCCAAAAGAAAAATGCTGAAAAATAATTTAGCGGCCGGCTATCACATCAGTCAAGACGAAGCGGAGGAAAAAATAAAACAAGCCGGCTTCAATCCGAAAATCAGAGCGCAGGAATTATCAGTTGAGGAATGGACGAAATTATTTGATTATTTTAAGTAAAATGGTATAATAATATTAGATAATTTTCAATTTACAATATTTTATTTTTATGCAAGAAAATTTTCAATTAGAAAATAACAACCAAAATCAATTTGATCAAAGACCTCCTTTGGGCAGAAACCAAAAAATCGCCGCGGCTGTTTTAGCCGTTTTCGCCATCGCGGTTATTTTTATGTGGGCGGCGCAGTTTAAGAAAAGCATATCCGGGCCGTTTTCCGGCGGCAGTGAAAACGCGCAAACCGGCGATAAAACTTCTTTGCAGCAGGATGACAGCGAAGAGTCTTTGCGCGCGAAAGATACTGACAACGACGGCCTTTCGGACTGGGACGAGCTTTATTTTTACAAAACATCGCCTTACTTGGAAGACAGCGACAGCGACGGCTTTACGGACAAGCAGGAAATTGACAATGAAAAAGACCCGAACTGTCCGGTTGGCAGAGATTGCGACAGCTCCGGAATCGTGGAAGGCGACGCGGATGTCGTTAACCCGGGAAGCAAAGCCGACGACAGCGATTCTTTAAACACTCTGATGGACCAGCTGAATGTTGACCAAAACTTAAGCCAGCCGGGACAAGCCGGCGCGGGCGCGGCGGAAATGCCGGCGGAATTAAAAGCGATTTTCGGCTCCAATATGGACGCGGCGACTTTGCGCCAAACGTTGCTGCAGTACGGGATGCAAAAAGAAGCGCTGGATAAAATCAGCGACGAGCAGCTGATGCAGAGCTACAAGGAGATTTTAGGCGGATAATTATTTTCCGAAACAGCTTAAATGACAATCAGGATGGCTAAAAGCCATCCTGAATTCAAGTTATGAAAAAATATTGGATAATATTTAAAAACAGCTTGCAAACCAGCATGGCTTACAGGTTTAATACTTTTGCTTTTTTAATTGCCGAATTATTTTCTTTGGCGGTAATAATTTATTTATGGCTGTCAATTTATCGCCAAGGAAATCAAATCGGAAACTATACTTTAAGCAGCTTGATTATTTACTATATATTCACAAAATTTATCAGCCTTTTGATAAACGCCCAAGATACCGCGAGAATAATCGGTGATTCCATCAGGCAAGGAGATATAATAAATTATCTTGTTAAGCCGATAAATTTTCAATTTGAGTCGTTTTTTTCCAATTTTGGAGCCGTAACTTATAATTTCTTGGCATACTCGTTTATTTTTTTGATTATTTTATTGTTTTTTCATGGAATTTCAATAAATATTTTATCCGCTGTTTTATTCATATTGTTCATTCTTATGGCAATAGTTATAAATTTTTTAATCAATTATATTATAGGCATTTCCACTTTTTATTTGGGCTTTATAATGGGAATTAATTTTATTATGTTTAATATCACGCTTTTTTTATCAGGAAGCTTGATCCCCTTGGATATGCTGCCTTCCTTGGTATATAAAATAGTCGGCTTTTTGCCTTTTAAATACCTGGCGTTTGTGCCGATATCCGTTGTTACCGGAAAAATCGGCTTGGACGGCTTGATGCCGCTTTTGGCGCACGGCTTGTTTTGGATTTTAGCGCTTTATTTAGTTGCCTTGATTTTATATAAAAAGGGCTTGAAAAATTATGAAGCTTACGGCGGTTAAATTAAAAAAATGCGTTAAGATTTGGCGCTTAAGCCTGTACAATTCCTTGATGCAGAGGATGGCTTACAGGTTTAATTTTTTGCTGATGTGCGTTGGCGTTTTTTTGCAAATGATATTGACGTTAATTTTTATTAATGTAATTTTTGGATTTATAGACAATCTGTCGGGCTGGACGCGCGAGCAAGCCTTAATCGTAGTCGCGTCTTATATGATAATAGAAGGATTGATGTGGGCGACATGCGCGTATTTAGCCGGCATAAGCCGCAATATAAGAATGGGAACAATGGATTTAATTTTAATCAAGCCGATGGACGCGCAGTATTTGGTTTCAATCTGGCGCGGAGATCCGGAGGACTGGGTAAGGGTGGCGACGGCGCTGTTGGTTTTTATTTACGCGATTGTTAATTTAGATATCCCGTTAGCGGTCGTATTGAAAAATTTAATTTATTATATCATTTTAATGTTTAACGCGTATGTTATTGTTTACAGCATCACATTAATATTAAAATCGTTTTCTTTCTGGTTCGTTGAAGCAACATCGCTTAATCTGTTTAATCAGGCCGTTACCAGAATGTCGCAGTATCCGACAGATATTTTTGCGCATAAAATAGCAAAAATTATTTTTTCAACCGTCATTCCTTTGGCTTTTATCGCGACGGTGCCGGCGAAAATATTAATAGGCGGCATGAATCTTTATTTATTTTTCTCTTCATGCGCGCTGGCGATAATATTTTTTTATTCCTCAAGGAAATTTTGGTTGTTCGCCTTAAAGCATTATTCCAGCGCGTCAAGCTAACATAATTTTAAAAATATGCCAATTATTGAAGTAAAAAATTTAAGCAAAACCTACGAGTATTATAAAAAACAGCCCGGATTGCTCGCGTCTGTCAAGGGCTTGTTCAGGCGGGAAAAATTATACGTTGAAGCGGTAAAAGAAATTAATTTTAACATTGAAGAAGGGGAGTTAGTCGGCTTTTTGGGCCCTAACGGCGCCGGCAAAACCACCACCTTGAAAATGCTGTCCGGCATTCTTTACCCTTCCGGCGGAGAAGCAAGAGTTTTAGGCCATATTCCCTGGAAGCGGCAGAAAGAATACCAAAAGCAGTTCGCCTTGGTTATGGGGCAGAAAAACCAGCTCTGGTGGGATTTGCCGGCCATGGAAAGTTTTATTTTAAACAAGGAAATCTATGAGGTGCCTGACAAGGAATTTAAATATAACTTGGCGGAATTGACCGAATTATTGGATGTCAAAGATATTTTGGATATTCAGGTGCGCAAATTGTCTTTGGGCCAAAGAATGAAATGCGAGCTTATCGCGGCCCTGCTTCATAAGCCGAAAGTGCTGTTTTTGGACGAGCCGACCATCGGGCTTGATGTTGTCGCGCAAAAAAACACCAGGGATTTCATAAAAAAATATAACAAAGAAAAAAAGACAACGATAATATTAACCTCCCATTATATGAAAGATATCAGCCAGCTCTGCCAGCGCGTAATAATTATTGATTTGGGCAGGATTATTTACGACGGCCGGCTTGATGATTTAATAAAAAAATACGCCGAGGTTGATGATATTTTAGTTGACGAGGTTGAGGTTGACGATGTGATAAGGGAGATATTCGGCAACGGCGGGGGAGTAAAATAAAACATAAAACATGGAAGCAAAATCAGTTACCCCTGTATATAAAAAAACGGAAAAATCAGGCATTGACAAATAAAATTAAATATAATATAATGGAAATATCAGTATTAAGCCATTATGAATATAATTAAAATATACCATTATAAATATTTAGTCTATAAAATAAAAACTGCTGAAAATCCGCCCCAAAGGCGGATTTTTTGATTTTATGAACCAAACAACAAAAAATTCTATTTTTAAAAAAGCGAAAGCTCATGCGGAAGAAATCAGGGAAGAAATAAGGAAGAAGGTTTTCAATTTGCAAAAGGCGGCAAACAAGAGCGAAAAAGATCTGGCAAACATTTCTTCCGCCGACAGGCAAATTCAAATGCGCATACTGGAGTATTATAGACAAAGATCAAAAGAATTAAGCGGCCTTTATCCATCGCCCTATTTCGCGCGTTGCGATGTTGTTTATGAGGGCGAGAAAGAAAAGGAAATTATTTATTTCGCGAAGTTTTCTTTTAGCGAGAAATCCATTTATTCATGGGTAGCGCCTGTCGCGTCAATTCGTTTTGAAAAGCCGGGAAATTTTTCTTATCGCAAGCCCGATGGAAAAGATGTAAAAGGAAAATTACTGCGCAAGGACCAGTTTATGATTGCCGAAGGGAATATTATATTTTTGGCGACCGAAGCGTTGCATAGCCCCCGAGAGCTTGTTTATCAGCAATATTTTTCTTCAAGAAAAGCGGATTTTATCTTGCCTGAAATAGTTGAGCGGATGGAAAAAGCGCAGGATCAGGTTATCAGAGCTCATCACGCCGGACCTTTCGTTATTGCCGGACCGGCCGGTTCGGGCAAAACGACTTTAGCTCTGCATAGAGTGGCTTATTTGGCGCAATCGCCCGATGTCTCGCATTTGTACAAAAGCGATACCATTATTGTTTTTGTGCAGGATGCCGGCACTAAAAAATATTTCTCCCGGCTTCTGCCGGAACTCGGAATTAAAGATGTAACAATCACAACCTTTGCCGAATGGGCGTTGAAGATTTTAAAAATTGAAAATTATTCCTGTGTTATTCGTTATGGCGCGAACGAAGAAGAAAGGGACAATTACGAATATAACAAACTGCGCGCGTTAAAAAAGCCGGGGGTTCCGCGATTTTCCGGAAAAATATTCGGCTTGCTTGAAAAATTTTATCGTTCCTTTTTATCCGATGATGAATTAAAGCTTTTGCGCAAGCAGGAAAAAGAAAAATCGCTTGATCGCTTTGATATCGCGATTCTGCTTAAGTCTTACGCGCAAGCTTTCGGCCGGCTGGATATTGAGCAGGAATATTATAAACGTTTTAAAAACGGCAATTATAAAAAAATGATCGGCAGGTTTCCTCTGGAATATTCCCTGATTGTTATTGACGAATTTCAGAATTATCTGCCGGACCAATTGCAATTGTTAAAATCCTGCCTGAAGCAGAACGAGAAATCCATTTTATATGTAGGCGATATGGCGCAGCAGATTAATTTAGGGACAATTAGGAAGTGGGAGGATATAGGGGAGGAAATCAACAGCGAAAGAAAAGTGGTTTTGCAGAAAATTTACCGCAACACAAAAAGTATTTTGAATTTTATCAAAAAGCTGGGTTATGAAATTGAAATTCCGGAGGAAATTAAAGAAGGATCGCCTGTGGTTGAAAAAGTTGTTAGCGGCAAAAAAGAAGAAATGGATTATATTAGAAACTTGACAGCGCGTTTAAAAGAAAAAATTATCGGCGTTTTAGCGAAAGACAGAGAATACCTGGATGAGTTTAAAAAGGAATTCGGCAATATGGATAATTTGCGTATTTTTAGCATGAGCGAAGCTCAGGGCGTTGAATTTGATGTTGTCTGCGTTGTCGGCATTAATAGAAGCGCGTTTTTGCCATGCCGCGGAAATTTAAAACAGCCTTTTTACGAAGAGAAAAAGCGCGTTCAAAAGGATTTGCTCTATGTCGCGCTTACCCGGGCAATGTCCGAATTGCATGTGCTGGGGACTTGCGGGCTCAAGGATAGTATCAAAGAGTGTTTTGTTTAATTTAAAGCGATTAAGTTTAAAAAAGGCCGGCCTTTATTTTAAAGGCCGGCTTTATGGTTGTTTTTTATTGCTGTAAAAAATTCGCCAGCAGTTTTTTGCCGTCCGGCGTGAGAAGAGATTCCGGATGGAATTGTATGCCGATAACGCAAGGGTTATCCTTGCAGCGGATTGCCATAACTTCATTTTCTTCCGTCCAGGCGATAACTTCAAGCCCACGCGTCTCGCAATCATTTTTGTCAACAACCAAAGAATGATAGCGTCCCGCGAGGAAAGGATTTGGCAATCCGTTAAAAAGTTCGCCGCCGTTATGGCGTATGTATGATTGCTTGCCATGCATCAGGCGAAAATTCCTTTTAACATCAACTCCTTTTGAAAGCGCGATAGCCTGGTGGCCGAGGCAAACTCCAAGAATGGGAATTTTTCCCTGCCATAACTTAATGGCTTCTTGAAAACAATTTACATCTTTGGGATGTCCGTATCCCGGGGAAAGCACCGCGTAATCCGGTTCTATTTTTTCAAGCTCCGCAAGCTTCGTATCGGTTCTTGCCACTTGAACATCAACATCCATTTCACCAATATACTGCAAAAGATTATAGGTGAATGAATCAAAATGATCAATAATCAGCGCTTTTTTCTTCATTTTCGCCTCCGTTTTTCCATAAGTTTTAAAACTCGTTCCAACGCCCGAGCTTTAATTATTGTTTCCTCATACTCTGATTCCGGGATGGAATCCGCCACTATTCCGGCCCCTGTCTGCCAATAAATACGGCCGTTTTTAACAAGCGCGCTCCTGATAAAAATACAACTGTCAAGGCTTTTTTCGGTTATCCAGCCCACCATTCCGCCATAAGGCCCTCTGCACGATGGTTCAAGTTCGTTAATAATTTCCATCGCCCTGATTTTCGGCGCCCCCGATAACGTTCCCGCGGGCAAAGAACCAAGACAGGCTTCAAACGGCATCACATCATCGCGGAGCAGGCCTGTAACATCGCTCGCCAAGTGCATAACATGGCTGTAGTATTCAACCCGCAACATTCCCTCCGTATTAACTGTGCCAATCTTCGCGAAACGCCCGACGTCATTACGGGCCAGATCCACCAGCATCTTGTGTTCAGCCAGCTCTTTTTCATCGGTTGACAAATCGCGCGCCAATTCCTCATCCTCTTTTTCGGTTTGTCCTCTCTTTCTTGTTCCGGCAATCGGCCGGCTTAGCATCTTTCCGTTTCTTATGCTAACCATAACTTCCGGCGAAGCGCCCACTATGCTAAACTTCTCCTCAAATTCCAATAAAAACATATAAGGAGATGGATTTGTGTGGCGCAAAAGCCGATAAAAATCAAAAACATCATACGGCATAAATTCCCTTGAGAATCTTTGAGACAGCACCGCCTGGAAAATATCGCCGGATGCGATATATTCTTTGGCCTTTTTAACCATGGAAATAAAATCCTCTCTGGACATATTGGCCTCCGTATCAGCCGGCTTAATTCGGCTCCAATATGCTCTGCTTTCGCCGCATCCCTTGTCTAAACGCGCTTTAATCTTTTTAATTTCCCTAATAGCCATATTACGGGTGTTGATTAAATTAACGCCGTTGGAAGGCATGACATTAACGACGATCTTGATTGTCTTGTCAATATGATCAAAAATGACGACTTTGTTAAAAAAATAGAGATAAATATCAGGACAATCCAAGTCGTCAATTTGATGCTTTGACGCGGCGGGTTCAATTAAATTTACCGCTTCATAGCCGAAATAACCGATTGCTCCTCCGGTAAAACAATCCAAGTCTGGAACTTTCATCGGACTGTAGCGTTGAAGCAACGCGTTAAGATGCTCTAAGGGCTTTTTTGAAGTTTTCGCCGCGGTCATTCTTTGCCTGCTATAAAATGACATCGCGGGAAAATCATACATCATCAACGCGCAAGTCGCGAACTCATCAAAAGATTCCTCGGTTGAAATGCCGTTTTTAACCGTAAACCGCAGAAAAGGATCAATTGCGATTATGGAATAACGCCCTTGCCTGCCTTGCACTACGCTTTCCAACAAAGACAAAGGTGAAATATTTTCCCTTAGCGCGCGGTAAGCGCTTACCGGGGTTATAAAATCCGACAAACATTCCGCAACGACCGGAACTAATGTTATTCCCGTGTTTCCGGCTGTTTCCACCGCATTGGCAAATTCATCGTAACTCGTCATTTTCAAAAACATATCCGTGTCCTCCTTTTTAGGTTTTACTGTTTTTACGCGATAAGCGGATTAACACCAACAAATTTTTTCATAAGCGATTTTCTTATTGATTTTTTTCATCGCGCCACCCCCTTTCATTTATTTTACAGCCTTTATTTTTAAAGAGCTTGGAAAGTTTAAAGAAATAAAAAAACCTCCCATCCTTTAATCCAAATACAAAAGTATTCGGACAAAGGACGAGAGGTTATCCCGCGGTGCCACCTTTTTTATCTTGAATATGTTGTTAATCGCGGATTATAATAAAAAAATCCGCCAGTAAAACGGATTCAAAATCACTTTTACCGACTCTTATCCGCCTTGGGCGGATTTTATCCGCCTCGGGTGGAGACATCAGTTAGCCCATGGTTACGGGGGCGGCCGAGCTTCCACTACCTGCCCGCCTTGGGAGGGGCGCAGAAGCCATCCTCTTCCCCCGGTAAAACCGGGGGGAGCAAGCCAGACCCAGCCCCTCAGGTAAAACCGGAGGGATCTGACTTATGGATTTTCTAATTTTCAAAGTTATTTTCAGTATATCAGATTTAAAAAAGTTGTCAAGATCTAATCTCATTCGCGGTTAAAAGTTATTGGCCGCGGCAACATTTTTTATTTTTTGCCATACTTTTCCATAGCTAAATCCACTTGCTTATCTAAAAATTCCCCAAAGCTTATCCCCATTGCCCTTGCTTCTTTCGGGCATAAACTTTGCTCGGTTAAACCAGGCAAGGTATTAATTTCTAAAAAATAAAATTTATTGTTTTTTAAAATAAAGTCGGATCTTGTAAGCCCGTCACACCCCAATAAATCATGAATTTTTTTAGCCAGCTCTTGAATTTTTTTTGTTAAACTTGCGGTAATTTTTGCCGGGCATATTTCCATGGTTTGCTCTGAAAAATATTTTGCTTCATAATCAAAAAAATCATTTTTAGAAATAATTTCAACCGGAGGCAATGCCAATAGTTTTGTTTGTTTGGAATTTCCTAAAACACCGCATGTTACTTCTTTTCCTGCGATAAATTCTTCTATCAAAATCGCGTCATCTTCTCTGAATGCGTCTCGCAGCGCTTTTCCCAGTTTTTTAGACGAGCTAACAACAGATATGCCGATACTTGATCCTGATTCATTCGGCTTTACAACACAGGGGTATTTGATTTTTTTCAAGATTAATTTATCAATTGTTTTTATGTCATTTTTTTTATTTTTAGCAAGTGATAAAAATTTTGGCAAACTGATGCCGCTGTTTTTTAAAAATTCCAATGTTTTTGTTTTATTCATGCCCAAGGCGCTCGCCAATACGCCGGAGCCTGTATATGGAATTCTTAAAATATCCAAAATAGACTGAATTTTTCCATCCTCGCCGAATTTTCCATGCAAAGCCAAAAACACCACATCAAATTGTTCTAAATCATTTTTAACAATACCTTGGCGGGGGTGCATTATGGTTAATGCCCTAGTTGATCCTTTTTTAGAATCAAGCATTAAGTTATTTTCTTTAAGCAGCCATTGTCCATTTTGAGTAATTTCAATCAAATATTTGTTATATTTTATATCGGATAAATTATCAAAAACTTGACGCCCCGATTTAATGGATACTTCTCTTTCATTTGACAACCCGCCGCTAATAACAGCTATGTTTATTTTTTTATTTTGCATAAGATTAAATCTAATGAAAAATACTATCTTGATGCTTTTATATTAGCAAAGTTTAACCTTGTGTCAAGGTTTTGCATGGCTTTTTCATTTCTCACTTGACATAATTTTGTTATGTGTTAGTATAGTAATACAATAATACAAAGTATATGGAGAAATCCGGATTTAATAAAAAAACGAATAATTTATTTAAAGCTATTTTAAGCTTAAAGTCGGTAAAGGAAACCGAGGCTTTTTTTCGCGATTTATGCACCATAAAGGAAATTAAAGATATGAGCGAAAGATGGGAAATCGCGCGATTGCTTGTAAAGGGAATGCCGTATCGCGCGATAGCTGATAAGCTGAAAATTAGCACAACAACCGTTAGTCGTGTCGCGTTATGGCTCAACAGAGGCAAAGGCGGCTATATGCTGGCGTTAAACAGATTAAACCATCACCGCAACCCTTCTTTAGTTTTTAAGAAGCGTTGAGTTTTTAATTTTTAAAAATTTATTTTAAAGATTTAACCCTTCTTAAAAACAAGAAGGGTTTTTTAGGTCTTTAAAAAATAAAAAGGGAGGAATAATAAAATGTTAAAATTAGTAATTCCAAAGGGCAGCTTGGAAGAGGGGACTTTCAGTTTGTTCAAACAGGCCAATTTGCCGGTTATCAGGGAAAGTTTTCGCGATTACACAGTAAGAATTAATGATGTTCGTATTGCGGAAGTAATGATTTTGCGCCCGCAGGAAATACCTGAATATGTGGCTGATGGCACATTTGATTTGGGCGTAACCGGATTAGACTGGATTATGGAGAGAGAAAGAGAAAAAGATGTTAAAATCATAGACGATTTAAAGTTCGCCAAAAAAAGCTGGAATAAAGTTAAAATTGTATTAGCTTGCCAGGCTGATAATCCTGTTGCCAGAGCCGAAGAGGTGCCGAAAGAATCGCGAGTAGTAACGGAATATCCCAACTTAACAAAGCGTTACTTTAAAGAAAGAGGAATTCAAGTTTCAGTTAAGTTGTCTTATGGCGCGACAGAACCAAAGGTTCCTAAGATAGCGGATTTTTTGGTTGACGTAACCGAAACCGGCGAAACCCTAAAAGCAAATAACAAGAAGATTGTTGCGGTATTGCTTGAATCATCTACAAAACTGATTGCTAATCCAAATTCTTATCAGAACCCGGATAAAAGGCAGGCGATAGATGAAATTAATTCTTTATTGCAAGGCGTCATTAGGGCGCAGGAGGCATCATTAATAAAAATGAATGTGGCGGAAAGCAATTTAAAAGCGTTGTTAAAAGAAGTGCCAGCCATGAAAGCGCCAACAGTTTCCCAGCTTATGATTAACGGAGACAGCGAGCAATGGTATGCTTTGGAAACTGTTGTTCAGCAAAAAGAATTGAGCCGTTTGATACCGCTGTTTAAACGGCTTGGAGCCTGCGACATTTTGGAATTAAAACTGCGGAAAGTAATTCCTTAAAAGAGGACATCCCAAGGAGTTTGCCTATAAGCCGGTAAATAAGAAAATTACCGGCTTTTTTAATTACCTTATTATACAAGTGTTGCGTTTACTTATTGAATATAGTCCTGATTTCTTTGCCCCGCCCGCTGATTTTATGTTATAATATAAACATAAGATAGCGCGCATTTTAAGGGTGTGGTATAATGGGAATAACGGAAATAAATATCCACAGGATAAATCCACAGCTCTTTAAATTAAAAAGAAAAAAGCCTCGGGTTGGGTTTTATTCCAACGCGAGGCTCGGTTTGCGGAAGAAGCGATTTTGTCGCCTCTGCCTGATTAAGCGGTACGACCGCCTTTAGGGCGGACGGACCGCGGAGCGATTAAAGTTCCGCCCCCTTTTTACTCTTTACTCCGTGCTTGGGAGCGCCTCCTGAGTTAGGAGGCATTGAGACCCTACCCCTTGGCGAAGCAGGGCGGGGGCGGAAGGTGAAGGTTAGGGCACTAATCCCGTTGTTGGGATAGATCTTAATGGTATGCTCGTTCTTGGAGCTGGTGCAGGCGTTGGTTCCGGCATAGTGGCAGGAGTAATTCCTGCTGACGCGAGGGCGTCTTTCATCCCTTGCCCCTCCTTTAGGGCGAACTCCTGCGTTCGGACGACTTTGCCGCGAGCGATGCCCACGGCAAGGAATTTTTTCGGAGATTCGTAGTAAATTAGCATCTCCGAAACCACTATGCCTTCCTCGTAATAAAGAGGAATACGATCGTTGGGATCGCCGAATTCAGCAATGACGGTTTCGTAAGTGTCGCCTGGGCGGGGGGTGTAGGAGGGAGTGCCACGCAGATGGGCATAGCACGGGAAGGTGTTGATAAACTCCTTTTTTAATTGATAATCAGATTTTGTTTTATAATCTAATTCCGAGTAGCCGGAGTTTAAAACCTGTTCGCCTATAAAAGCGCGTAAATCAACTTTTCCCTCCTTGTAGTCGTAGTACATATAAACCTCTGATTCTTTGTCAATTTTTACCACTCGGTCAGGTTTTACAAAGTTTTTTTTCGCCTTGTCCGAAGGTTGTTCTTGTTCTTTTTCTTTATTAAAGATGGGTTTATTGCGGCCTGCGGCTTTTAGCCCTTCTTTTATAATGTTAAGTCCAATGTCTTGCGCAAGCCCTGACACGAGGCCTGGAGCACAGCCAGCACAACTAATACTAACAATAATCATACAAATAATAAATTCTATTTTTTTCATTTTAGTATTACCCCCTTATAGAGTATTTTGCAATGATCATATTTACCTATAATTATACATAATTATGAAAAATTGTCAAGTTAAATTAAGGCAACTAAAATTTAATAGAAAAATTTTAAAAAATTTAATTTTTTTAATTTTTAGTTTTGTTATAGTTCTTTTTTTACTTTTACCATTAGATATTTTAAGGGCTAATATTACCGTTACCGAAACTAAAAGCATTGATAAATACATGGCAAATGAGATCAAAGTTTCTGATGAAGCAGCGAAAAAAGAATTATCCAAGTTAACTAAAGAAGATACTTTTTGGGATTATTTTACATTGGAAAAAGGGATTGATGCGGCATGGAAAAGCGCAGCTGTTGCTTTTAAAAAGATGTTGGCTAATTTTTTAAACCAATTGGCTTTTGACACGGCGACTTATTTGGCAAGCGGGGACAAAGGACAGAAGCCGATGTTTATTACTGACGATTGGGGAAAATATTTAAAAAACACGGCTGATGACGCGGCCGGGTTTTTTATTGAAGATCTTGGCAGGCAAGGGGCTTTTGGCGCAAAATTTAATATTTGCGAGCCGGATTTAAAAGTTAAGCTGCTTATCACTTCAGGCCTTAAATCATCCTATACAAAATATAAGCCCGCTTGCACTTTTAGCAAGATGAAACAAAATTGGGATAAAGCGCTAAAAGAGGCTGATTTTTTGGTCAATTTTCAGAATATGTTTAATCCGGCGGAAAATGATCTGGGCCAGGCCCTTACTTTGCAAACCGGTTTAAGCGAAGAGATTGATAAAAAGCTAAACGAAGCAAAGTTGTTAAGGCAAACTAATCAAGGCATAAAAGATGTTACGGATCCAATTAGCGGCAAAACTAAAACTCCGGGCATGGCCGTAGCGCAAAGAATGGGGTTAGCGATAGGTGACGCGACAGCCAAAGAAAAGATTTTTACCGGCAACATTGTGGCTGACGCCATTGATCTTTTCTTTAATACTCTAATAGGAAAATTAATAGATAGATTTTTTAATAAAGGATTGGTGACGGATTTTCCTGAGCATCAAGGATGGGATTATGATTATGAATCCCAGGCGGCAAACTCGGGCATTGCCGGAGCCAAAGAAAGATTCAGGACTTTGGTTGAGCCGGAATTTGGAGTAAGGGGGGACTATAATATTTTAAGCGAGCTTACAGCATGTCCGGACCCGACAAAAGCCGGCCCGACCAACTGCGTCATTACCGACACTTTCAGGCAGGCGGTTATCAATCGGCTTACGGTGGGCGAGGCCATGAAACAGGGCTATTTGAATTCAGGCGGCATCTTCGGCTTTACCGCGGACGGGCTTGAGCCGGCTTATTACGAGGGCTATCCGTACCGCTCAATGATAATATTAAGAAAGTTTAGGATAACTCCGGTTGGCTGGGAAGTAACGGCCCAGTATATTAAGGATTTTGGCGATAAAACCTATAATTTAGGCGACATGGTTGCCTGTTTTGATTCAAGTGATGATTACGAAGGATATTTCGCGGCCTGGTGCCAAGGGTTGGTTGACCCGAACTGGGTGCTTAAAGCCCCGCTTAACTACTGCAAGCGCGAAGGAGCGGGGCCTGAAATTATTTCCGAGCGGGTTATCGGCGCCGGGGAATCAAGCGAGCTGTCAATTTCCCGCGATGATGGCTATTGCGCCGACGAGCAGGCATGCATCAAGGAAAACGACGACGGCTCCTGCTTGGCTTACGGCTACTGCTCCGAGGAGAGGAGAAAGTGGCAGTTTAACGGCAAAGCCTGCGAGCCGCGCTATAATACCTGCCAGACTTTCGGAAGCGAGGAAGGCAAGACGATTTCATATTTGGAAAACACGCTGGATTACGGCATTTGCAATGTTGACAATATTGGATGCAAGCCGTACTGCATGGACTATGATTTCGCCGCCGGCGAGTGGAATTGCACTAACGCTACGGTTGGCGATAAATTATATTTAGATAAAAACGCCGAGGAATGCGACAGCGAAGAAGAGGGTTGTGATGAATTTATCAGGACAAAAGCCGGAGTAGGCGCCAATTTATTAAAAAATTCCAGTTTTGAAGAATTTAGCGGAACTATTGACGACGGCGCGGCTGATAATTTTAGCGATTGGGGAGCCGTTGGCGAAGCCGTAAGCAACGGCTATGGCAGTACGGCCGCTTTAAGCCCGTCAGCCAATTTAAGTAAAACCATAGACGGGGGTCCGGCCGATTATTCAATCGCCAATGACTCGTTCACTTTGTCTTTTTACGCCAAGGATTGCGCGCTCGGCGATGGTTTCAATATAGACGGCGAAGCGGCGAAAGACCTAAGCGACGGCGCGGATTGGCAGTATTATACGACAACCTATATTTATCCGGCAAGCGCTTCCGGCAATCAAGTTATTTTTAATATTAATACCGCTTCCTGCGCCGTGGATGCCGTAAAATTGGAAAGAGATACAACGGCAACGGCTTATGGAGATTATCGGGACGCGGGGCTGGTTTACCAGAAACTGGCGCCTGATTATTTAAACTGCGCCGGAGCCGCTCCTCCGGCAGAATGCGATAATTTCGCCCGAGCTTGCGAGGCCGCGGATGTCAACTGTGAATTATACACTTCTGAAAAAGAGAACATAAGCATTCCGGCTAAAGCCGTGGCGTTGGATTACTGTCCGGCTGAATGCTCCGGCTACGACTCTTATATCCAGAGCGAAACCGTTTTTGACTCTTTGCGCGACAATTATTTCATACCGGAAACGGCCAAGACCTGCGACGCGGCGTCGGCCGGCTGCGACCAGTTTACCAATTTAGACGAAGCAGGGCAGGGCGGAGAGGGAATTGAATATTACAGCTACTTAAGGCAGTGCGTTAAGCCGTCCGACCCGGCCGCGGACTGCGCCGAGTTTTATACATGGGAAGGAAGCGACGAAACCGGTTTCCAGCTAAGAATGCACAACCTCCAGCAGGACTTGGGCGAGCCGGCAATAACCGAAGACGACAGCGGCGAATGCGATGTAACAATTTACAGCCTGCCTCCGACCGACCCTGCTTACAATCCGGACTGCAGGGAATTCTACGGCAAATCAGGATTGGTTTTTTACCATTTATATACGCGCACAATAACTTGCTCCGACAACTGCCATCCGTACAGAAGAACCGAGAAAAACATTGATCCTTATTTGGACGCGGCAACCTGCAATGCCGTTGGCAGCGGTTATGTTAATGTTACGAACGCTCAATTTTATTGGGACGGTGATTTGTCGGCTTGCTATTTCTGCAAAAACAACGGGGAATGGAGCGTTGAAAGCCAATCCTGCGTTTATATGGCCATTCCGGGCCAAGGCGTTAAGTGTTCCGGCGCCAAGAACGGCTGCCGCGAATACAAAGGCAATACCGGCAATAACATAAGAATTATTTCAACCAATGATTTTGAAGGCAGTTTGCAGGGCTGGGCCGGCGTTGGCGGAACAACAGTGTCGTTAAGCAACGAAGCGCTTACGGCCGGCGGCAATTCGCTTTCCGCGGTTGGCGGTTCGTTCAGCGCCGCTAAAACAGTCGGCAATTTAGTCAAGAAAGACAAGTCGTATGTTTTAAGTTTTATCGCCAAGCCGAGCGGAGCAAGCCAAATCAATTTTAAATTTGCCAATAGTTCAGGCGAAACAGCCGACTTTGGCAACGCCGCGTTAAACAACGGCTGGCAATTTTATAAAGTCAATTTAGCCGCGCTTAACCACAATGTTGACGCCAGCGAAATATTGGCGCTTTCAGCCAACGGCGCTTTTTACATAGACGATATACGATTGACGGAAATTGTTGACAGATATTATTTAATCAAAGAATCATGGAACACGCCGGATTCCTGCTATAACGATATTACCGGCGTTTACGTCGGGCCTTATTATAACGCCGGTTGCGGCCAATATTACGACCGTGATAAAAATATTCATTACTTGCGCCAGTTCAGCCAGCTGTGCAAAGAGTCGGTTGTTGGCTGCGAGATAATGATAGATACCCATAATTCAAGCGATTACAACTCGCAGACTTTCAATGCCGGAGACCCGAGCCAGGTTATCGTGCCGGCTGACAGCTTCGCTTATGTTATTTATGACAAAACAAAGCAATGCAACCAGAGCGACAAAGGATGCCAGCGGCTGGGCTCGCCATTTCAGTACGGCAATAGCGTTTTATACGATGATATTTATTTAAAAAATAATCCTGACAAATACAACGAAATTTTATGCCAAGCAGACGCCGTTTACTGCGGAGAATGGACAAGCAACGAGGGAACGGTTTACTTTAAGGATCCGGGAGACGCGGTTTGCCAGTGGCGGCAGAAATTGGGCCAGGCGAGCGAAGCGTGGGGCTGGTATAAAAAGAAAATCAAGCGCTGCGACAGCAATGGAAACGGCGCGATTAATCCTGCGAGCGAGACTGCTGTTTGCTTGGACAACAATGATTGCGGGAGCGGGATAAGCTGTATTTCGGACGAGAATGATTATGGCTGTCCGGTAAGTTCGTATAAAACCTTAGGCACAGGCAGGGTTGCCGTAAGCCAGCCAACGATTGACGCGGATAACAATTATTGGGCCGGCATCTGCCCGGCGGTTCAATCCGGATGCTCGGAATACATTGAGCCGGTTTCCCGCTTCAGCGTGAGCTTGCTGTTTAACGGGGATTTTTCCCAGAATGTTGATCTTAACGCCATAGCCGACGGCTGGAGCGCGGCCGCGAACGGAACGCAAGATATAAAATTAGACACCAATACCTTGTATGTTCTAATGGTTGAAGGCGCCAATACGGCAAAAGTTAACATAACCAACAATGATTTTTATGAATTAGACGCCAATAATAATTTAACAGGCCCAGTTAGCCAGATATCCGTTGCCAGTGTTGCCGGTTCGCGGGCAAGCAAGCGCTTTTACGCGAGGGTGAGCGTTTCCGCGAAAATTACCGCGAGCAACAGCTCGCCCAACAACGGCAGTAAAATTGAATTAAAGCAAGCCGCGGTTGACTATCAGCTGAAGCAGGATCTGGATAATTCATCCTGCAACGGCATTGTCAATTTTGAAGAAGGATGCGTCCTGTTCAACGAGCGCGCCCAGAACGGCGCGGCTTTGGCCGGCTTGTCCTGGGACGCGGACTTAACTGTCAATGACGGCAATGGAGTTGTTCCTAACGCCGGCGTTGCCGGAGAGCGCGACGCCAATATTCTGCTTAAAGTTTCTCCGGACCGGGTCTGCGACAAATGGCTTGCCTGCCGCAGTTACATTAAAGACGAAAAAGGCAACAATGTCTGCTTTGACATCGGCTTGTGCAACGGGGTGGACGATAACGGCAGCTGCAACAGTTTTGTCATCACCAACCAAGTCAATCAAACTTACAATACTCTTGTTCAAAATATCGGCAATATGTCCGGCTACGCCAAAGTCGGCTATAATAACAGCTCGCTAAAAGCCGACTATTATCCTTTGGGAGCGATGGAGCAGGTGGGAGAAGTCGCGATGGTTCCAAACGGCGGATTTGAATTCTACGGCTCAAACAAATATCCGATCGGCTGGACCTGGCTCGGCGGGAACTGGAACGAGAATGTCTTTACCGTAATTAATAATCCTATCAGTGCCCAGACCGAAGGCATCGGCTACGCTCCCGAAGGCAGGAACTTCCTGAAACTCGGTTCGGTATACAGCGCCACCTCCGAGTTTATTGATGTTGAAAGAAATATGGATTATATCTTAACGGCTTATGTTAATACCATTAATTTATCCGTTGGTTCCGCCGCGGCAAGAATAGAGCAATACGATAACAGCGGCAATTCAGTCGCGACCAATGTTGATGTCATAACATTATTAGGGGGCAATGAGTGGATATATCAATTGGGGAATTTTCAAACATTGGCGGCGGCAACCAGAATTAAAATCACTTTGCATTCGCAGAACAGCGCAATAGGCAATTTCTATTTTGACGATGTGAAAATCAGGCCGGCGCTAAACAGCAAAGCGTCTTGGCACACGCCACAGACTTGCCGGCTTTATCCGGAAAGCGATTCGCTCTCCTGCGATTATTACGAGGACTCGGGCAAGCGCCAGAAGGGCTGGCTGGGCTATTGCCTTGAATACGATCGCTACCCGGGCTCTTCGGACGCCTGCGTTTTATGGTGGCCGGTTGATAAGGTTAAGGGCGAGGGCGTTGAAGAAGGCGCCGGGTATCTGGGCAAGTTTCCGGTTTATTACTGCGCTGAAGCTCAAGCGTTAACACTCTTGGAATACAGATGGATGTCTGGAATTTTTGATAGTACCGGCGACGGCGACGATTCGCCTAACGGTGCTTGCGCTCCAGGATATCAAAGAGTGACTGGTTCAACGGGGGATCCCGGTTGCGGATATTCTAAATGCGCTCCAGCAGGCGTATGTCTGTATGATTGTAAAAATAATTGCCCAGTACCACCTCCTGACAGTTCCCAAAACTTTAATTGCAGTGGTTGGTATGAATTTAATGGTTTTCATGATAATCCTTTGCAAAATGGTGAATATAGTTGTCTTGGCGGAACTCATGATTGGCCGCCGACAAATGAATCAAAATACGGAATTAAATTCTATAATCCCAATACAGGCGAAATATTTGATGATGTTTTTGCTTATTGCACCAAAGCGGTTCAAACAGTTACTTCTGTGGGCCAAAATAAATATTGGTCCGGTAGAGTTTATGAAGGAAGCGATTATGCCGTGCCGACTTTAAAATATACTTACGCGACAGATGATCCGCCTTTTGGAAGCATTGCCCCCCCCTATCCGGTTTTAAATCCTTATGAATGGGATGGCAGCAGTATTGACGGAGTCCAGCCCTTATATGTTAAAAGAGATGGAGCGCGCGCCAGCCATCCTTATAAAATTATATATAGTGGTCCAGGAAATCTTGGCATATGCCAGAATTCAGGGTATGTTTGCTTGAGTATTGCCGGCGTTAGTTATGCCAATAATAAACTTGATTGCCCGGCAGGCGATGTATGCGTAGCAACTGATTTTTCCCAAGATCCGATTGAAAGAATTAAAGGCCTTTTCGCCCAAAGCTACGGCGCTTGGCAGTGGGACGGAAGCCATTATGTTTCGGTTGCCGGACAGGATTGGAGCGTGCCGGTTAATTTGTGCAACGGCACCGGAATAGGGCCAAGGCCGGCTTATCCCAATGATTTCTGCGGCATCCTGCCGATTATAAGCAATATTAAAGTCAACAGCCAAAGCATTGATACTATTCTTAATAATAACCAATTTATCAACTTAACATTTAACAGCGATGTTGACAGCCAGCAATTGCCTTTGGTGATGTACGGCGTTGACTGGGGTGATAACGAATATACGGTTGTTACCGGCGTGGAGATGCGGGACCGGCCAAACGCGGACAATCCCCATTCGCTTTACCATCTGTACAGCTATTGGGACCTTAAAGCTAAGCGCGCGGTTAACCAGGCGCCGAGCGGCGGCGAAAATACCGTTTACTGCGGGCCGGCCGGCGGCGACGCTGTAAATTACAGCGGAGCCGACAGCGGCTATGACTGCCCGGCCGCGAGCGCCTGCTGTATTGTCAAGCCAAGCGCGAAAATCAAAGACAACTGGGGCTGGTGCAACAACGGGGTTAACGGCGCTCCCTGCCCTGCCGGCGGCTACAAGGATTTCGGGGGATGGATTGTGGTGAAAGAAAAGTAGAAAACCAAATACCAAATATTAAATACCAAAAATAAAAATGTAAAAATGTAAAAATTTTATGCAACAAAATAAAGAAGAATTGCGCAATGAATTTAAATTAAGGATTTATAAATTCATTGTTAGATTATTAAAGTTTTTATCAAAAATTCCATATGACGCCGTTGCTAATGAAATCAAAAAGCAGTTGACAAGAAGCGGCACTTCAATAGGAGCTAATTTTTTTGAAGCCAGGGGCGCAAGTTCAAAAAAAGATTTTCAGAATTTTTTTACGATCAGCCTTAAATCAGCAAATGAAACGTGTTTTTGGCTATCTGTGTTGTTAGACGCTAATTTAATTCCAAAAGAATCAGTTGATGAATGTAAATATTTACTCAAAGAAACTAAAGAAATAGCGAATATTTTTGCCTCAAGCATCATAACTATGCGAGGGAAAAGAAAAGTATTTTAATTTTAAGATATTTGTTTTTGGTATTTGATTTTTAATTTTTGGTTTTAATGGATAATTATAATTTAGGAATTAGGAATTTTATGTCCAATACATTATCCCCGGACGAACAGATCGCGATGGCGGGCGCCATTTTAAAACCTAAAGTTGTATGAGTAATGTTATTCCAATAGATAAAATAGAAAGCAAGATTTTGCTGATTCGCGGGCAGAAGGTTATGCTGGATCGCGATTTGGCTATGCTTTATGATGTTGAAACTAGAGAATTAAATCAAGCAGTGAAAAGAAATATTGAAAGATTTCCTAAGGATTTTATGTTTCAACTGTCTGAATTTGAGGTTAATAATATGGTATCACAAAATGTGATACCATCTTCAAGGTCACAATTTGTGACCTTGAACACAGAAAATACTGAAAATAAGGGAAAAACAGAAAACTTGAAATCACAAATTGTGACTTCAAGTTGGGGAGGCAGAAGAAAATTGCCCTATGTTTTTACCGAGCAAGGCATAGCTATGCTGTCCAGCGTGTTAAAAAGTGAAAAGGCGATAGAAGTAAATATCGCTATTATGAGAATTTTTGTAAACATCAGGAAATTCGTTTCTTCGTATGAGGGCTTAGCTATGAAGATTGCTGAAATAGAGAAAAAGTATGATAAAAAAATTTATGAGATTTTTAAGATATTGGATTATCTAATAAAGGGGGATGAGAAAGAAAGAAAAGATAAAAAAGAAATCGGATTTAAAGCGAAGTAGAAGTTCCAAAACCATAATTCCCCGGCCGCGCACCGCGCAGCGGGGCAGGCATAATTCATAATTCTTAATTCATATGTCCAACACATTATCCCCGGACGAACAGATCGCGATGGCAGGCCGGCTTAGGCAGGAAAAAATGGAAGAAGGCGGCGGCGGGCAAGAAGAAGAAGGTGAAGCCGGCCAGCCGCGGAGTTTGCGGGAGAGAGTGATGGCGGCGCGCCGGGCAATGGATATTAAGCAGAGGGCTAAAGATAAGATTAAGGAAAAAATTACGGAGCCGGCGAAGCAGGGAACAAACAGCGCTTTGCGCTGGGCATGGACTACGCTTATTCCGAGCTGGGGCTTGAGTTTGATTTACATAAATTTGCATGTGTTTTTAAAAATGGTTTTCGGGGAAAAGTTATTTTGCAAATTGGGAGACGAGTGGATTCCAAAGCAGATCAGCCAAGCCGGCGGCGGCGAAGCGGCTAAAACGGCCGGCACGGCGTTTGGGATTGTGGAGGTGATGGGGCTGGTGTTATTGGATTTGGTTGTTTTAATTATAATTTTAGGAGTATTGGGACTATTTCTTTTAATGTGCGATATAATTCAAAACCCGCTGAGTTATATAGGTAAAGCTTTAGGCATGGCATGGGATGCAATTACGGGTATAGGCAAATAAATTTATAAAAATAATTGATAAATGAAAATTAATTTTTTCGCTAAAAAATATTTTTCTTTTGGGCTGATATTATTGATAGTATCCGGCAGTTTTTTATTCGGCCATTATGCGTATGCGGTGGACATCGGAGTCAGTATAGCCCAAATTTTAGGTCATGTAATTTCTGCCATTATTTATGCCTTAGGTCTGATTTTGACCACCCTATTTAGCATATTAATTTGGGTCTGCGGTTATAATGGTTTTATAAAATCAGCCGCCGTTGCCAACGGATGGGTGATTGTCAGGGATTTATGCAATATGTTTTTTATCTTGATTTTACTGATAATCGCCTTTGCCACGATTTTAAGGAGGGAAAATTATAACGCTAAAAAACTATTGCCAAAATTGTTGATTATGGCTGTTTTAATTAATTTTTCCAAAACCATTTGCGGCCTGATCATAGATTTTGCTCAAGTGATAATGTTAACTTTTGTTAACGGTTTTGCCGCTATGGGCGAATCCAGTTTAACAACCATGCTAGGGATTAATAAAATACTCGAAATTGATCCGGCGGCGAACAATGTCACTGGTCTTACAATTTTTGGTTCCTATATGCTGGCATTAGTTTATGTAATTATTGCTTTAATAGTAACTATCGTTATGATTGCCGTGCTAGTTATGAGAATGGTTATGTTATGGGTTTATATTGTTTTATCGCCTTTGGCATTTTTAATGTCGGCTTTTCCGGCGGGGCAAAAATATGCTTCTCAATGGTGGAGCGAATTTTCTAAGCAGGTTGTGGTTGGTCCGATTTTGGCTTTTTTCATCTGGCTATCATTTGTTTCCGCCACCAGCTCAACCGGGCTGGTGGGTGATATTAAACCCACCACCGCTACAAACCCAACCGCCGCAATAACCACGGCTGGCAGTGAAGATAATATGATTAAATTTATTATTTCAATCGGCATGTTAATCGGCGGTCTTATGGTAACCCAGCAGTTGGGCGGCGCGGCCGGGAGTATGGCCGGAAATGCGATTGCGAAAATAAAAGCGACTGGGATTGGCGCGGCGAAATGGACCGGCAGAACAGCCGCTTATTTACCGAAAGAATATGCCAAAAGAGCTGGGTATGGAGCGGCTGATAGGTTGTTAGACATAGGCAAGGAAATTCCAATAATTAGCGGGTTAGCAATAAAAAAACAAGGCGAATTACGAATGAAGCGGGAGTTTGCCGAAGAAAAAGATACAAGGTATATGAAATATTTGCCAGAGCAAGATTTAGACAGAGTGATGCGTAATTACACGGGAGAAGGAAGAACGCGCGCCGGTCAGGCGTTATCTTTCGCAACTAGAGGTCAGGAAGCGTCAAGGCAGGGTTATAAGAGAGCATTGATGGAAAAGATGCAGAGAGGTGAAGATTGGGGCCATGGAGCGGAAGCAAGCCGAAGAAAAACCCAGGCCATGATAGATTTAGCGAGGATGGGAGGGCATTCTGTTACCGCGGAAGGAGAAGATTCATTTAGGGATGCTGATATAGGCAAGTTATTCCAAGAGTTTAGGAATAAGCATGTTGGGAATATTGATAATAATTTAATGAGAGATTATTACGGCACCGTAAGAGGCGGGCGTTATACCGCAGGACCGCATGCGGGGGAACATGCGAGCGAATATTTTAGAGAAAATGATATTATGGATGCCGCAGGCAATTTAATCGCTTCCGCAGGCCCGGGCATGAGAGATTATACGGCCAGTAGAATTAAAGCGCCTCAGGCGATAGATCTTCATCACACCCAATTTACCCCTGAAGTTTTAAACGCAATGTGGGGACCAGACAGATCGGCCAGTAAAAAAATGGCTGCTTTATGGGATAGGGGTACTGCAAAACAAAGAAGTATGTTAAAAACTTGGGCAACAAGCCAACCAGAGGGCTTTGATGGAATTTTTGGCAACAGAGGCGTATTAACGCCTGCGCAAAAAGCCGCGGGAATGTCGGAAGATTTTGGTTTAGTGGGCAGATCTCGTAATGTTACCGGCAAGTCAAAATCTCCTGAGGTTGCCAGTGGGATTACCGGGTTAAATAAAATAGATAAAGGCAGGTTAGCTTTAAATTTCAGCGATATTGGACTTGATAATTTAGACGCTTTATATGTTGAAGGAAAAGATAAATCAGAAATAGCCGGAAGAATCAGGCAATCATTAAGTAAAGTAGATGAAAATTTAGCTAAATCAGTGGAAGAGCAAATTAATAGCGTTAATTATCTTGTATTGCATAATAAAGAGAAAGAGATGAGCGGAATAGAGCGCAGAGCCACTCACGCGCATGAATTATTGCATGGACGAATGAGCAGCGCTGTTACTGATAATGAATTAAAGCAGGTGTGGAGTAATTCAATGAGCGAAACAGATCGGGAAAAAGCAAGACAAAAAGTTAAAAAAGTTTATGAAAATGATAAAATGAGCGATGACGCGATAATGCACGAGTATTTTACCGAGGGCTTAACCAATAAAACAAGATGGGCGGTAAAAGATCCGGAAAAGAAAATAACCTTAGACAGCAAAGCAGAGGAAAGTTTAGATAATTTGTTAAAATCCAAAGGTTCAAATATACATGCCTTTACATCTAATGTTACTGAAACACGGCCGACAAAAGATGACGTTAAGCAGACTGTGGCTGGAGCCGTAGACAGTAAATTGCAAGAATCAATGGAAAATTTGGCTAACGCGATAGAAAGCATGGGCGACGGCTTGGATTCTATTAATAAAGTCGGAGGCAGTTTAGGCGATTTAGAAAAATCAGTATATATGAACAATATTAATTTAGAAAAGAATGCAAAAGCCTACGAAGATAATTCAAGCAAATTAGATGATTTATCCAATAAAATAAGCTAACTTTATGAGCGCGGAGCAATTAATAAAACAAATTAATACTTTTTTAGATGAAAGTCCTTTTGAAGACAGCGAGATTTCTTTTTGGAAAAAAAGGTTGTTGAAAATGAATGAAAAAGAGCTTCAAGAATTATTCGGTTTGCTTAAGGAAAAATTAAGAATTATTACCAATACCAATGATTTATTTGTTAATATAGCGGAGGATTTAACTAAAGAACGAGATAAGAGCCAATCTGTTATTCCAACCAAGATAAGTATTATTGATATGCCGATTGCTGATGTGGCTGAAATATTCAGATTGAAAATTTTAAAAATACTTAAAGATGACAAATTTGATATATTCCATGAACTTGATTTGTATTTTAATTATTCAAGCTTAGAAGATTCTGATGCGGTAGAAGAGTTTGATATATTATTAAAATCATTGCTTTTAAATAATGAAATTTTTACAAGAAAGTATAAGGATTTAAATACCATAACAATTGGCAATTGGTTAAAATTTTATAATGCGTTTAACGATAAACAGAATAGGAAAAGCATTGATAGAATAAATTTTGTTAATAATCATGCAAAAGCCAAAAAATTAGATCGGGAGAGAAAAGATATTTTATTAAAACTGCTTAAATTATATGATTTTCTTTTAAATCCGGCTAATATGGAGCATGAGTTTGTAAAACAAGAAAGCGCTACTAAGGCGCGGACCGTGAGCGGGCCTCCCACAACTGCGGCGGAGGAAAAAATAAAAGAATTAAAACAAGAAGAGGCGCGGTACGGCAAAGGCGGGTTGGAAGAAAAAGCGATTGAAGAAGAAATTGAAAAAGAATCCTCCTTCGCCTCATCCTTCGCTCCATCCTTCGCTAAAGCTACGGATGACAAGAAAGCTACGGATGACAAGAAGGCTTCGGAGGACAAGAAAAAAATTGAGGAATTGCGCGATATGGCTAATCAATATCCGGAAGGAAGCTTGGAAAGGAAAGCGATTGAGGAGGAGACGAGGAAATACAGATAACATTAATTGTTGATTAATGCACTTTACAATAAATTGAATATAGTGTAAAGTATAGTTATATCTATATTTATGATTTATAAACGAAAAATAGTTGATAAAATAAACAAATTTATAAACTCTAAGGAAGTGTTGGTGTTGCACGGCGCCAGGCAGGTCGGCAAAACTTCGCTCATGTTTTATTTGATAGAGGAATTAAAAAAAAGGCAGGATGATAATATTTTTTATTTTGATTTGGAAATATCGCGTTTTCTGGAACTTGCCAACGCCGGCCATGACGAATTTTTTAATTATCTCGCGGCGACCGGTTACGACAAAAATAAAAAAGCATTTGTTTTTCTTGATGAAATTCAATATTTAGACGATCCGAGCAAATTTTTAAAACTCTTCCATGATAATTACGGCGGCAAAATCAAACTTATCGCAAGCGGCTCATCCAGTTTTGAGATAAAGAGAAAATTTAAGAATTCTCTGGTCGGCCGAACGGTTAATTTTGAAATTTGGCCGTTGAGTTTTGAAGAATTTTTAATTTTTAAAAATAAAAAATACGATATAAGCGCCGGCAATCTGCCCGAAGCCGTTAACGAGGAGTTGAAAAAGTTGTATAAAGAATATGTTATATTCGGGGCTTACCCGCAGATTGTCCTTGAAAACGATATTTTTAAAAAGGAAGTTTATCTCAACCAAATTATCAGCGCTTATATTAAGAAAGATATCAGGGATTTGGCGCGGATTAAGGATATTTCCAAATTTAACAAACTGATAGAAATTTTAGCGGCTCAAACTGGTAATTTAATAAATATTTTGGAACTATCCGGCACGGCGGGCTTGGCCAGGCAAACCGTTGAAGAGTATCTTTTTCTTTTGGAAAATACTTATATCATTAAATTAGTAAAGCCGTTTTATCGCAATTTAAGATCGGAACTGTTTAAAACTCCTAAAATCTATTTTATTGACCATGGTTTGGCGAATCTGCTTACATTTAAAAATTTTCCCCGCGCGATAGCCGGCAATATATTTGAAACCGCTGTTTTCAGCGATTTATTGAAAAAATACGGCGCAGATAATATTCATTTCTGGAGAACTTCGGCCAAGCAGGAAATTGATTTTATTGTTAACAAAAATAAAACCATTTGGCCGATAGAAGCAAAGATAAACGCAGGCTCTTTTAAATCCGCCGCCATGGATTATTTTGTTAAGGAATATAAAATTAAAAACAGAAACCTTGTATTTTTAGAGGGGAAAAGAAAAAACAATAAAAGTGATCAAATAAAGGATAAAATTATATATTCCTATCCATGGGAAATTTAGGAGGAAGCGGTTTAGCGATTAACATTGTTGTATGTTTATACCACAATTGTAGTAGATTAATACTACGATAAGCGCGTCTTTCATCTCATTAAGCGTTATAAATAAAATTCTATGTACAAAAAAATAACTAAGCCGTTTGATTATAAATTTAACATTAAGCATTCAGGCCTTTACTCTATTTCCATTTCAGCAAGCTGCAGATCAGGCGCAATATTAGGATTATTCGGCGGAGAGGATTTGCGATTGGAAATTGATGGAATAAAATTGCGGGAAGTTCCGGCCAAAGACAAGCCGCAATATATGGAAGAGCAAGCTCAAGATGGCAACCGCCGTCCTTGGATTACTCTTGCTTTAATAGATTTGCCGTTAAATCTTATTGATGCGTCAGTAAAATGCGAAAAAAGATTTTTAGACAGCGATGACGTGAAGTTAATTATTGACGGCCAAACGCGAAAGAATACGCAGTCCGGGCAATGGGGCAAAAATTGGTATTGGCAAGGCAGGCAATTATGCGGCAACACGGAAGAGGCAAGATTTTATCCTAACTTAAAGTAATTTTAAAAGAAGATCAAGATCAATTAGAGCTTTTAGTTTTTGATGTTCAAAATGATTTTCAGCGGATTTTTCAAGCTGATGTTGATTTTTTTGAAGATGTGGAATTAAGTTGGAGTAATAACAATAAAATTATAATTAATGACGCAGAATTTATTTTGAAATAATAGATAACAGAAAGCTATGTTCACAGGCATAATAGAAACAACCGGGAAAATCCAAAAGATTAAACCCTCCTTCGCCCCGTCGGGCGGGGCTACGGCGGGCAAGAATAAAAAAGTTTATTTTATTATAGAAGTAAAAAATTTTTTAAAAGACATAAAAACAGGAGCCAGTATTTCCTGCGACGGAGTATGCTTGACTGTTGTCAAGAAAACCAAAGACAGTTTTACGGTTGAGCTGATGCCGGAAACTTTAAGATTAACGAAATTCGCGGATGCGCGGGCCGGCGATTTAATTAATTTGGAAAAATCATTGAAAATCGGCGAGCGGCTTGACGGGCATTTCGTGATGGGGCATGTTGACGGAGTCGGAGTTGTAAAAAAAGTTATCAAAGAAGGCGAATACACGGATTTAATAATAAATGTTCCTAAAAAAATAATAAAATATTTGGCTTATAAGGGCTCGGCGTCTATTAACGGAGTAAGCTTGACCATCGCCGGAAACGGCAAAGATTGGCTCAAAGTCTGTTTAATTACTCATACTTTGGAAATAACTAATTTGTCGGTATTAAAAGCCGGAGACAAGGTAAATATTGAAGTTGATATGATAGCGCGATATTTGGAGAGCTTAGCGGTCGTGACGCGATAGCGGCGCGAACGCGTTTGCGGCGCGCGCAATCTCCGCGTACGCACCGCTCCTTTCAGTCGCGTTGCGTCCGCTTATGTTTATGAAAACCAACACATTCAACAAACTAAACGGCGAAGGATTAAAAATTGCCATTGCGCAGGCGAGATTTAACAGCGACATCACCGGCGCTCTGGCGCGAGGAGCCGTTAAAGCGTTAAAAGAGGCGGGAGTCAGGGACGGCGATATTAAAATTTTTCAGGCGCCCGGCTCGTTTGAAATTCCTTTGCTTTGCCAAAAGTTGGTAAAAACAAAAAAATATAACGGCATAATAGCGATCGGCGCCGTGATTAAAGGCGAAACGGCGCATTTTGATTATATAGCCAAAGCAACAACGGACGGAATAATGCGCGTGATGCTTGATTATAATGTTCCCATTGCTTTCGGCGTGATTACAGCTTATAATATGAAGCAGGCGCAGGCGCGGGCGCGAAACGATAAAAGCAATAAGGGCTATGAGGCGGGAATGGCGCTGTTGGAAATTTGTAATTACTTTAAATTACGAAACGATTAAAAACATTACTTTTGTCATTCCCGCGAAAGCGGGAATCCAGATTTTATTCGCTTAACTCCTGGATTCCCGCTTTCGCGGGAATGACAGAGAGATAGTTTTATGCGATTTACGGCAAAAGTCATAACCGGCGAGGGAAGAGGAAGGCGGCTGGGTTTTCCCACGGCTAATTTGGATAAAAAGGATTTAAACATTGAACACGGAGTTTATTCAGTTGATGTTGAAATAAATAGTAAAACATATAAAGGGTTATTGCATTTCGGGCCGAAAAAGACTTTTAATGAAGATGTTTCTTTGGAGCTGTACATAAAAGATTTTGATTTTGATATTTATCACAAGGATGTTAAAATAAAGATAATCAGAAAAATAAGAGATGTGAAAAAATTTGCCAATGCGGAGGGCTTGCGAAAGCAGATTAAAAAAGATTTAACAGCTTTTGTCATTCCCGCGAAAGCGGGAATCCAGGAGAGATACGCAAAAACATGATAAACAAACCAATATTTTTTCTGTTATCACATTAAAACTCAAATTTTAGTTCGTGTGGTTTACTCCTGGATTCCCAATCAAGTTGGGAATGACAAAATGGAGCAAACGTACAATTACTAAGTTTAACTATTTTTCATGTTAGAATATATCCAAAAATTCAATAATCTGCCAAAGGACCTGCGCGACAAAGTGTCGGCGCCGGCGGTTATGTTTGCCATTGAAGAGCTGGAAAAGCGATACGAAGCGAATTTGGCCGCGACTGTTATGAAAATAATGGTTAAAGAGATTGATGCTAATAACGCGGCTGAATATTTAATGAACGAGCTGGGAATAAGCGGCGTAAAAGCCAAGCAGATAGAGAGAGAGCTAAGGAAAAAAGTTTTTTTTAACGCGGCTGATTATTTAGGCATAAAAAAAGCGGATGAGGACGAAAATGAACAGATAGACGATCTTATCGCGCAGGCGGCCAGAAAAGAAAATGCGGCGAAGCCGGTTCCGGCCCAATCAGCTGATTTTTATTTTCATCCGGAAGACGAGGAAGAAATCAGGGAGCTGGCAAAAAAAACCGATGGCTGCGCCCAAGGCCATGCTTTAGCCGATAATATTGAAGGTAAACTGGATGAAATTATTAAAAAAACTAAAATTAATTTTGGCAGCGCGATATTGGTTGAACGTTTCAAGCAAATTTTAAAGACCTATCTTCGCGGCATCAGGGATAAAATTTCAATCAAGCAAACTTTAACCAAGCCGCTTGATTCAGGCGGTTTGGGTTTTGACAATGATTCGGTTGATCATGTTTTATTAATCGCTGGCGCTGTTATGAAAAGCGCCTGCCCCGTTAGAAATGGCGGAGCTTTAAACCCCGCTCTTTTTAGAAATGGGCTTTCTAACGGGGCAAGCCAAGATTTTGCCGCAAAACAAACATTATCCCAAGCCCTGGGCGTTAGCGGAGTTCGCGGCGCGGAATATGATTTAGCCAGCGAGTTAAAAAAGAAAGATTTTTTTAAGATGAATAAGTTAGATACCGGGCATGAGTTAGCTCCTCCTCCTCCCGCGCTTTCGCCGCCCCGCCTTTCGCGAGAGGCAGAGCCGCAAGCCCAGCCGGTTGCGCTGCAAACGGAGCCGCTTTTAACACAAAACATCAGAGTCAAGCCGCTGCCCGTAAGCGATTACGCCGCTCCCGCGGAACAAGTTATAATTAAGCGGCCGGATGTAATAAAATATAAAGTCAAACCGGAAGGCAAGGTTAAAATGGAAGATGTTAAATTTATGCCGAAAGTTTTCGGGCCGGTTGATGAGTTGCAATATATGGATTTGGCGAGCTTTCGCCGCTTAGCCAAGAATCCGGCGAATATTATTGAAAAAATTAAAGAAAAAATAAATTTGTTGGAAGAAGACAGCTTTGTTAAAAGACTGGAAGGCATTAAAGCATGGAGAAGCAATCCTATCAATAGATTGTATTTGCAAATGGGGCAGGCCGGCATTAGCGAGAATAAGCCGATTAATGCTATAATAGATGAGCGGCAAGCGGCCGGGCGGGATTGTTTGAATAATCAAGAGTTTGAAGCGGTGACGGATCTGAACCGCGAATTGCGATTTTAATTTAAAAATTTATACTCGTATGCTGCAATTTACAGTTCCACAATTTATTGATGTTGAAGACAAAATTATAGGGCCGATAACTGTCAGGCAATTTCTTATTTTGCTGGCCGGCAGCTTGTTAATAGCTGTATGCTATAAGATATTTGATTTTTCCGCGTTCGTGACCGCGGGGGTTTTAATTTTCGGCTTTTCGGGCATTCTCGCCTTTTTGAAAATTAACGGGCGCCCGTTCCATTTTTTTGTCTTGAATTTAATCCAAACTTTCAGAAGAACCAGGCTAAGAATTTGGAATAACGCCATAGCGGAAACCTATGATTATATAGAAGAAGAATTTTCCGAGCAAGCGGGAACAAAGACGGCGGAAACATCAATAATACCGATTAAGCATTATACGGCTTCTCGGCTTGCCGAGCTGGCTTTGACGGTTGACACGAAAGGAGTATATAAGGGAGAGGGAAAAGATAATTAGAATTTAGAATTTAGAATTTAGAATTTTATTTTTTATGCCCAATAAATTAGCGAGAAATAAAATAAACAGTTCAACCCAGCAATATTTGGATATTGGCGAGGTTAAAGAGGATACTTTGATTATGCGCGACGGCACTTTAAGGGCGGTTATTATGGTTTCAAGCATTAATTTCGCCTTAAAAAGCGAAGATGAGCAAAACGCCATTGTTTCCGCTTATGTAAGCTTTTTGAATAATATTGATTTTCCTTTGCAGATTGTTATCCAATCGCGAGAGTTAAACATAGAAGATTATATGAGCAATTTAAAGCAAAAAGAGAAAGAACAGACTAATGAATTGCTTAAAATGCAAACCGCCGAATATATACAATATATAAACGAGCTTATCTCATTGGGAAAAATTATGAACAAGCGCTTTTACGTCACGGTTACGTATAATCCTTTATCGGATAAGCAAAAGAATTTTTTCTTGCGGCTGCTTGACGCTTTTAAGCCGGCTCAATTGATAAAAATGAAGGAAGAGAAATTCAGAAGGCGCAAGCTTGAACTAACGCGCCGGGTTGATAATGTTATTTCCGGATTGGCTTCAATCGGAGTTAATGCCGTCCAATTAGACACCCAGAGTTTAATTGAATTATTTTATAATACTTATAATCCAAGCACATCGGCTAATCAGAAATTGGTTGATGTGAGGCAGTTGCGAGTAGCGGAATAAAAAATATGTTTAAGATAAAACGAATACAAAAACAAGAACAGCGGGAAGAGAAAGCCAAAAAAGCGGCTGAAAAACAAGCGGGCAAAGAAGAGGAACAAATTCCGGCATTAACCAAAGAGCTGGTTGAGGAAGAAAAGGCGTATCGCCGCGGCATTATTTCAATCAAGGATTTAATCGCGCCGGCAAGCATGCAGATTAACCCCAATTTTTTAATGCTGGGCGGAAAATTCGTCAGGACTATTTTCGCGGTAAATTATCCGCGCTATATCAGCGTCGGCTGGTTCGCCCCGGTTATTAATTTGAATTCAACTTTTGACGTGGCTATGTTTTTTTATCCGGTGCAAAGCGCGATAATATTAAAACAGCTTAGGAAAAGAGTCGGGGCGCTGGAAGCCCAAATTATATCCGACGCGGAAAAGGGAGCGGCCCGCGATCCTTTGCGGGAGACGGCTTTGCGCGACATTGAATCTTTGCGCGACGCCTTAACGCAAGGGACGGAAAAATTTTTTCAATTCGCCTTGTATGTGACGGTTTACGCCGACAAAAAAGAAGAACTGGACAGGTTAACCGACGAAGTTGAGAATATTTTCGGCTCGCGCTTGGTTTATTCAAAAAGAGTTTTCTACCAGGCGGAACAGGGCTTTAATTCAACTTTGCCTTTATGCAATGATGAATTATACATTACTTTTAACATGAATTCGTCTCCAATCGCCTCGTCTTTCCCTTTTATTTCAAGCGAATTGACCAGCGATAACGGCATTCTTTACGGCATTAACAGGCACAATAACAGCTTAATTTTATTTGACCGCTTTTCGCTGCAGAACGCCAACAGCGTTGTCTTCGCCACCTCCGGCGCCGGCAAAAGCTACGCCATCAAGCTTGAAGTTTTGCGCAGCTTGATGCTGGGCACGGATGTGATTATCATTGACCCTGAATACGAATACAAGCATTTGTCGGAAGCGGTGGGAGGCACTTATATCAACGTATCCTTAGCCAGCGAAAGCAAGATTAACCCCTTTGACTTGCCGCGCTCCATCGGCGGCGAAACAAAACCGGAGGACATAATCAGAAGCGCGGTAATAACCATAAAGGGATTGGTTAATTTAATGCTGGGCAAATTAACACATGAGGAAGACTCGGTCGTTGACAGGGCGCTTTTGGAAACCTACGCCAAAAAAGACATTACTCCGGATTGCGATTTGTCCAAAGTTGAAGTTCCGGTTATGCAGGATTTTCAAGACATCTTGGAGGGCATGGAGGGCGGAGCGGATTTGGCTTTGCGCCTGCGAAAATACACCCAAGGCACATTCGCCGGGCTTTTCAACAGCCCGACAAACGTCAAGTTGGACAATCAGCTGGTATCTTTTTCCGTGCGCGACCTTGAAGACGAATTAAGGCCGATTGCCATTTATACGATTGTTACTTACATCTGGAATGTCGTCAGAAGCGAAATGAAAAAAAGAATTTTGGTTATTGACGAGGCGTGGTGGCTGATGCAGCATGAAGACAGCGCCAAGTTTATTTACGCCCTTGTCAAGCGCTGCCGCAAATATTATCTGGGAGTGACCACCATCACTCAAGATGTCAACGATTTTTTAACTTCTCCCTACGGGCAGGCCATTGTAACCAATTCCGCTTTGCAATTATTACTGAAACAGTCGCCGGCATCCATTAATTTAGTGCAAAAAACTTTCGTCTTAACCGAAGGCGAAAAATATTTACTGTTGGAATGCGGCGTCGGCGAGGGCATTTTTTTCGCCGGCAACAGGCACGCCGCCATAAAAATAGTGGCATCGTACACCGAGGACCAGCTTATCACCTCCGACCCAAGGCAGCTTTTGGAAATTGAAGAAGCTAAAAAGGAGTTTGCCGCGCAAATGGAAGGCGGCGGAGAAGAAGAGATGTCGGGAGCGGATGACGTTAATGATATGAGGATATAGGTTTAGAATTTTTAATTTTTAATATGAGAACGTTGAATAATTCACTTCTGTCATTCCCGCGAAAGCGGGAATCCAGGGGTTAAGCGAGTAAAATCTGGATTCCCGCTTTCGCGGGAATGACAATGGAGGGGGTAAATTTAATTATTCAACAGTCTAAATATATGGAAAACGAAAACAATACAAACGATAGCGGCGATAAAAAAAGAAAAATAATAAAAATTTTAATTATTATTTTCGCTTTGATTTTGCTAATCGCCATTATCGCTATTATTTATATCTTATTTTTTCGTCACGGCGGACCTGTAATAGATAAGATAAAAGAACAAGCGGCATCTGACGCCCAGCTTCCCGGCGCGGGCGAGGCGGCCGGCGGGAAAGCGGTGATAAAAAGCAAAATCAAGGAAGATAAAATTGACGAAACCGCCCTGATGCGGATGGCTGCCGCTTTCGCGGAAAGGTTTGGCAGTTTTTCCAACCAAGCCAATTACGGCAATATCAGCGACTTAAAGATATTTATGAGCGCGAAAATGCGGGCTTGGGCGGATGATTTTGTTGCTCGGGAAAAGGCCAAAAAAGCCGAAACCGTTGTTTATTCCGGCATTACCACTAAAGCGCTTTACCAGGAAGTTAAGGAATTTGACGAGCCGGCCGGCCTGGCGGAAATATCGGTTAAAACGCAGAGGAGAGAAATGACAGGCGATACCGAAGCCGCCGCGTTTTATCAGGATATTGTTATTAAGTTTGTTAAAGAAAAAGGGGAATGGAAGGTGGATAGCGCGGAGTGGCAGGGGAAATAAAATCAAAAATCAAATATCAAATACCAAAAATAAATATAAAAAATATAAAAATTATTTTTTTATTTAGTTATTTAAAGGCATGAGAATAAATATTAGTTTATTAGTGAATCACGCAACCCGCTTGCGTGATTTTGTTTTGGATATTCTTTTTCCCATTGAGTGCGCGGGTTGCGGCAGTGAAGGCGAGTGGCTTTGCCACAAGTGCTTTGGGAAAATTAAATTTAAGCAAGAACAATATTGTCTGCATTGCAAGAAGGAAAATAAATTCGGCCGATTTTGTCCGGACTGCCGCCCGCTTTACAGCTTAGACGGAGTTTTAATCGCCGGCGATTACGACAATCGGCTTATCGCCAAGCTGATAAAAAATTTAAAATATAATTTTGTCCGTGATGTTGCCGAGGATTTGGGAAAATTTTTAATATTATTTTTGCAAAATTTAAAAAATGAGAGCGGTTTTGCCGAAGTTGTTTTAGCCGGAGGCTGCCACCCGTTGGCGGACAAGAATTTAATTATACCGGTGCCTTTGCATAACAAGCGCCGGCGCTGGCGCGGCTTTAATCAGGCCGAGCTGATAGCCCGGGAAGTAAGCGGCTATTTTAATTTGGAATTAAGCGCTGATAAATTAATCAGGATAAAATATAAAACGCCTCAGATTAAATTAAGCGAAGTCGAGAGAAAAAGCAATATTATCGGCTGTTTCGGCTGGAGAGGAGAAAATTTAAACGGCCGCGATGTTGTTTTGATTGATGATATAGTTACGACCGGCGCGACCTTAAATGAGTGCGCCAAAGTTTTAAAACAAAACGGCGCCGGCAAGGTCTGGGGCTTGGTAGCGGCGAAGGGATAGGTTTTTTTACCCCGCACCATTTTATGCTTGCGGAAGCGAGAGGATTCGCCCGGCATGCGCCGGGCGCCCCGCGAATGCGGGGCGAACCCGGGGAACCCGTAAAGGCTCAACGGTTTTTTTACCCCGCACCATTTTATGCTTGCGGAAGCGAGAGGATTCGAACCTCTGGTACCCTTTCAGGTACTCCGGTTTTCAATACCGGTACATTCAACCGCTCTGCCACGCTTCCTTTGTTATTTTTAATTCACTGGCGGAGAGGGAGGGATTCGCCATATCATCCGATATGGCGCCCTGTCGAATGACAGGGCGAACCCTCACCCCAAAAAATACTTCAATCTTCAATTTTTGAAAATTAGCGGAGAGGGAGGGATTCGAACCCTCGGTACCCGTTAAGATACAACACCTTAGCAGGGTGCCCCTTTCAGCCGCTCAGGCACCTCTCCATTCTTTTTGTTTTTGTATTTTTGCGTTTTTATGCTATAATAAATATATAAGAAAAATTTAACATTGTCAATTAAAAATATGACGGAAAATTCGCAAATAATCAATTACGGCAATGAAATAGCAAGCTGGCAGGTCCCTGAATACGAAAAACATAAAAGGACAAAATCGTGGTATGTTATGGCTATTGTTATCGCCTTGGCGCTGTTGCTGTTCGCGTTTTTCACCAAGAATTTTTTATTCGCGGTCATTATTATTATGGCGGCTTTTGTAATAATTTTGCATGACGGCCGCGAGCCGGATTTAATTAAAATAAACGTTACCGACGAGGGAATAATAGTCGGCAGAAAGTTTTACGATTACGATGAAATAAAAGATTTTTCCATTGTTTATAAGCCGAGCCAAGGCAT
>JAUYAT010000005.1 GCA_030693295.1 bacterium | reverse complement strand
AATCCAGCCGTGCATAAAACCAAGCACATCATCATTAACATCAACCCTTTGAGTCAGTATTAATATATTATCTTTTTTATTACTATTTTGCATAAATTATTTATTCACCTTATCTCGACCTGTGAAATAAGATTTGAGCCTCTTCTTTAAAAATATATGCCCGTAATAGGTTTTAAAATACTTTTCTCTCTTGCGAGCATCACCTTCCAATAAACATGCTTCATAATAAATTAGATTTAATGGTCTGCGGTACTTTGTTGACTTAACTTCTCCGTCACAATGTTGCTCAAATCTTAATTTTAAATTTTTTGTGTAACCAACATATAACTTGTTATCTTTATCGCTCAGTAATACATATGCATAAAACATAATTTATAAATTTAAAATTATTTCACTGGGTTCTACTTTTTGCGTTATAATTAATAATTTCATAATTATTCAAAATTCTTAATTAATTATTCACGATTTATTTTTTACGGCATTCTCCCAGCTTTTCTTGTATAACTTCAGAGTTTCTTCTTTGTTTGGCAATGTTAAAACGGCTTGCCTTGCGTTTTCGCCTAATTTTCTCCTCAACTCTTTATCTTCTATTAATTTTATCATATTTTCCTCCAATTTTCCCTGATCGCCAACCGGAATAACAATTCCACTTACATTATTTAAGTCATTCGCATGGACGCCAATTGTAGCGGCGTGTTCAAATCCTTTTATTACCTCGCCGGCGCATCCCACATCGGTCATAATGATCGGCAAACCACAACTTGCCGCTTCTATTACGGCCATTCCCCACCCCTCGCTGTCTGAAGTTAGTAAAAAGATATCCGCTTGTTCATAAATTTTTTCCAATTCTTCTTTACTTTTCCATCCCAACAATTTAACACTCTCCCCAATTCCCAACTTTTCACTTTTAACTTTTAACTCTTTACTTTTCTCCCCTATGCCAACAATCCATAACTCAACTTTTAACTTTTCACTTTTAACTTTTAACTCTTTCATCGCCCTTATCTGCATCTCAATATTTTTTATTGGCACTAATCGCCCCACGGTTAAAAAAATAAAATTATTATTCTTTAATCGGTTATTCATAATTCTTAATTCATAATTCTTAATTCTCGTATAAATCGGCACCACAGTTATCTTCTCCGCGTTAACTCCAAATTCTTCAACCAGCCGCTTTTTCAACCTCTGGCTGACAACCCTTACCGCGCCGGCGCGCGGCAAAATATATTTAGCGATTACTTTTCTTAACCAATAATATTTCTCAAAGCCATGAATCTGAATTTCTAAACCAATACTAAATTTTTTAGCCAATAGCCAACCCAATAAAGCTAAATAATACTGATCTTGGACAGTAATTATATTATATTTTTCTTTATTTAATAACCTTTTTGCTGTTTTAAAAATTTTAAATAGAGCGATTACTTTATTTTGAGAACCCACTCCAACAGCCCACGCTCTTTCTGATAAAACAACTTCTTTATTCTCTCTACACGGGACAATTACGGTATATCTTTCAACCAAATTTCCATACTCAATAGTCCTCTGTGCTAAAGACGATTTTTTATCCAATACTGAATTATCTAAACCTAAACTTAAAATCTTCATAAATTTTCATAAATCTTTAAAAATTCATCCGCGATTTCTTGCCACGAATTGGTAAAATTAAAATTCTCAATTCTGCTTTTATGCTCATTATAATTTTTATCTTCTGCCAAAAAAAGAATCTTATTTTTTATATCATCTTTATCAAACGGATTAACAAAAACGCCAAAGTCTTTGAATTTATCAACAAGACCGCATTCTTTTGTTAAAATAAACGGCTTATTAAAAGACAGCCCTTCAATAATAAAATTAGGAGCAAAATCCGTAATTGAAGGAACAACAAGAGCGTAAGAATGTCTTATTTTATCCATCAATTCATTATGAGAAAGATTATCAACTATTTCAAGCTTAACATCTCTGCCTTCCCTTTTCAGTTCTTCAAAAACCTCTTCAAGAGTTTTAAGGTTTTTAAACTTTATCCTGCGGCCGGCAAATAAAAAATTCTTTTCCTCCGGCTCGACGCCTTCAACTTTTTCTCCATAATGATTCTCAATTACAAAAGTTCGGGCTTTATCCAAACTATAGACGCGCTCAAAAATTTCTTTTTGCCATAGAGAATTAAACGCGAGCGCGCAAGCGTTTCGCAACGCGAATTTTTCAAAAGAAGCAATAAGTCTATGTTTAATGGGCAATTTTGGTTTTTTATAATAAAACTCTTTCAATGTTATCAAATTTCCTGTTTTTTCAACATAAGTCTCCCACAAAAAATCTCCGCCAGTCCGAATGATAATTTTTTTTCTGAAAATTTTCGCGGCCAGAACAGCCGGCAGACCAACGCTGAAAGTGTCCAGAGCTATTATTAAATCCGTTTTATGCAGATTAAAAACCACTCTGAAAAAATAAAGGCAATGCCTGATTCCGATTGGAAGTTTTTTTTCTGTTTTATACGCAAGAACTTTTACTTCATTGCCCCGCTTTAAAAACTCCTCCGATAAATTTTTAGCGTATTTTGCCGGTCCGCCGATATCAGGCGGAAAAATGCCCGTGGCGATTAAAACTTTTAGCTTGCGCCCTGTTTCTTCCATTGCTAATTCTTTTTTCTGCTTCCTGAAAATTTTAAGAGCGTTGAATATGTTATTCATTTTTAGCGCGATGTTATCCCAATTATATTTTTCTTCCACCATTTTCTTGGCATTCGCGATAACTCTACTCACCTCTTCTCTGTTTTTCTCGTCTAAAATATATTTTATTTTCTCGGCGATGCTCTCAGGATCTTTCACTTTGCAAAACCAACCGGTTTGTCCATCAATTAAAAAATCAAGAATGCCGCCGACCGGCGTGGCGACAACGGGAATGCCGGCGGCCATTGCTTCCAAAAAAGAATTGCCCAGGCCTTCGGATAATGACGGCCGGCAAAAAACATCGCTCGCCCATAAATATTGCGGCAGTTCGCGATGGCCGATTTGGCCTAAAAACAAAACCTTGTCAGTAAGAACAGGGCGATGCCCTGTTCCTACAATTTTTTTTAATTTTTCTTCCAATTCACCTTCTCCGCAAATTAACAGCTTCACCGGCAACTTACTTCGGTTTACCAAAATATCAATCGCGCCAATTAAATCTTCAATGCCATTTTTTTCCACTAATCTTGATGTTGTGATAATAATTTTTTCATCTTCTGATATTCCCAGCTTCTTTTTGAAATTTGAGATTTGAGTTTTGAAATTTATTTGTAATTTGCCTGCCCGCGAACGCGGGACGCGGCCGGGGTAATTTGGAATTTGGAATTTATCAACATCTACTCCATTCGGCACAATTTCAACTCCGCATTTTACTCCGTTTCTTACCGCTCTATCTTTCAAATAACCGCTTATAGCCGTAATATAATCCGCTTTTTTAAAAACAAGCGAATGCCACGGCCTGATCAATATTTTGTACAAAAAATCTATTCCCAAAACGTATCTTTTTAAATGCTCTTCTTCATCGCCTTCCTGTAAAGTTAAAATAAGTTTTACGCGCGGATTAAAAATTTTAAAAAAAGCAGCGGCAACGCTCGCTTGGCTCGCCATAATGGACCATGCGATATTATAACGATTTTCTCTTTCCAATTTTAAAGCTTTTAAAAAACCTAAAAAAGGCAATAAAAATTTATCAGCAGCTCCAATTCCCAATCCCACCCTATAAACATTAATATTTCCGATTTTTTCAAAACGAGGCGATTTCCTGTTAAATTTTACGGTTATCAAATCCCAGCCAAAGACTGGTCCGCCTCGGTCGGAAAATTTCTCATTACCTAGACGATCACTTATTTCCTTTACAGCCACTTCGGCGCCGCCGACAAAAGGAAAATACGCGGTGGAAAAAATTAAAATTTTTGTCATTTCATTTAAATAATATTTCTAAAATATTCTATTGTCTTTTTAAGGCCTTCTTCCAAAGGAATATTCGGCTCCCATGCCAATTCTTTTTTCGCCAAGGATATATCAGGACAGCGCTGTTTCGGGTCATCTTCAGGCAGAAGCTTATAAACTATTTTGCTTTTTGAACAGGTCATTTCAATTATTTTTCCGGCTAATTCCTTAATAGCAAATTCTTTGGGGTTGCCCAAATTTACCGGCCCGATAAAATTATTTTCATTTTCCATCATCTTAACCATGCCGATTGTCAGATCATCAATATATTGGAAAGACCTGGTCTGCGAACCGTCTCCGTAAATTGTTATATCCTCGCCTCTTAACGCTTGGACAATAAAATTTGAAACAACTCGGCCGTCGTTTCGCGCCATTTTCGGCCCGTAAGTGTTAAAAATTCTGACTACTCTGATTCGCAGATTGTGCTGGCGCCAATAATCAAAAAACAAAGTCTCGGCGCAACGTTTTCCTTCGTCGTAGCAAGAACGAGGGCCGATGCAATTGACATTGCCCCAGTAATTTTCTTTTTGGGGATGAACTTGCGGATCGCCGTAAACTTCGGATGTTGACGCTTGAAGAATTTTCGCCTTTATTCTTTTCGCCAGCCCGAGCATATTTATCGCGCCGTGCACCGAAGTCTTTGTTGTTTGCACCGGATCAAACTGGTAATGAATCGGCGAAGCCGGACAGGCAAGATTATAAATCTCGTCAACCTCAACATACAAAGGAAAGGTTATATCATGCCTTAGCAATTCAAAATTAGGGTTGTTTAAAAGACGGGTGATATTTCTTTTGGCGCCGGTGAAAAAATTATCAAGGCAAAGGATTTCATCGCCTCTCTTTAATAGATATTCGCACAAATGCGAGCCGATGAACCCGGCGCCACCCGTTACTAATATTTTTTTATTGCTCATAAATTTCAATGATTTTAAAATTTAATCATCTGTCTTTCAATTTTTTCTTAAAATAATATGAAATTAAATATATGGCCGCGGCGGAGAATAAAACAAGCGAGGTAAAGAGCAACAAATTTCCTTTTACAAAAGCTTCGCCGGAATAAACCGTTAAAAAAGCGAACGGTATTTCAACCAAAACCGTTACCAATAAATATTTGCCGAAATGGTATCGCATAATGCCCAAGGCGTATCCGGCAATTTCGCTGGGCAAGGCGAAACGAAAAAGCAAAACAAACCAAAATCCGGATTTTTTAGAAATCATTTCTTTGTAAGAATCCAATTTTTCTTGCGGCACAAAACGGCTTATGACGGCGCGGCGGGCAAAGCGCCCGATAGAGTAAGCGATTAAATCGCCGAGGAGCCAGCCCGAAGCTAATAAAAATAAAACGACATTACTGCCCCAAATCATTATACCCGCGGGTATTAAAGGCACGCTGCTGAAAGGCGAAAACAGCGCGGAAACAGCCGCCAGCCCCATGAAAATAAGCGTTCCTAAAATTCTATTTTGCTCTATGTATTTCCCCAAAAAGCCAACCGAATCATAAAACAAGCTCTGCAAAGTTACGGATGACCAAAAAACAAAAGCTATAATTATAAAAAACAAAACAGTAATTAATATTTTCTTATTGATTTTATATGTCATTTTTTATTTCTGCTTAATTTTAAAAGGCAAAAATTCCTACAACCCCATTTCTTTTTTATATTCCTCAAGCCATTCCGGCAGGTTAACCGTCGGCTCCCAACCCAAGAGTTCTTTGGCCAGTGAATTATCGGCGAGAGTTTCTTTCGGCTCTATGCGCGGCGGCATATTAATGGTCGGCCCTCCGATCATCTTCGCCAGCTCGTTGACGCTGTAATTTTTTCCTCTCCCGATATTAATTACCTCGCCCTTGCCGACCTTATCGCTTTCCGCCGCCAAAATATTAGCGCGGACCGTATCAACGACCGAGGTGAAATCGCGCCTCTGCTCGCCGTCGCCGACAATCGTCATCGGCTCCCCGGCCAATCGCTGGCGGACGAAAATTCCCATCACCAGGCAATACGCGCCTTCAAGCAATTGCCTCTTTCCGTAAACATTGAAATATCTTAAAGAAACCGTGGGCAAGCCGTAGATGTCGGAAAACAAACGGCAGTAAAGTTCACCGATATATTTTTGCAAGCCGTACGGGCTTAGGGTATGCACTGGCATATCTTCGGTGAGCGGCATTATTATCTGGTCGCCGTAAGCCGAAGATGAGGCGCTGTAAACCACTTTTTTTACTCCTGCGTCGCGCGCCGAAACCAAAACATTAAGCGTGCCGTTTAAATTTATGTCATTGGCAGTAATCGGATTTTCTATGGAAGGCTGAACGCGGGCAAACGCCGCAAAATGAAAAACATAATCAACGCCCTTAAACAACGGTTTAATCTCTTCCAAATTTCTCATATCAATTTCATGAAATTCTGCTTGTGAATTGATATTTTCTTTCTTACCGGTTGACAGATTATCAATAATAATAACTTCATCCCCTCTTTCGATTAATTCATCAACCAAGTTGGAGCCGATAAACCCGGCGCCGCCTGTGACTAAACATTTTGACATAATTTTAAATTATTTGTGATTAGTGAAAATTCGTTTTTGATTCGTGGTAATTCGTTTTAAACTAATTTGCACGAATATGAAACGAATAAAACGAATCATGAATTATTTTTAATAATATCTTCTCCATAAACGCCTACCAGCAAATCCAAATCTTTCCCGCTTGAAACAAGCAAGTCTAAATTTTTTTCTTTAATCGCTTCCAGCACGGCAATTCCCCTCTTATCACCCACCTGCTCTTCATACAACTTAGTAAAAGCCGCGAAGTCCTTGATAAAGCAATGGCCGCCGGCTCCGCGGCCGCCTTTTCCCCCGTCAACATGACCGCTCGCGTGCGCCGGCTTTAAATGGCTGCTGCCAATGCGCGAATCCTCTGCAAAGGCCTCGGCCATCGTTTCCCAACGGCACCCGAACGACTTTGCCAAATCATAAAGCATATTAACATAAACGACTTTCAGATATAAAAAACAATTTCCCATATATTTAACCAATTCAGCTTCGCGCGCCGAACAGACTAACTCATAGGGAGCGCGCGGCAAAACCGATAAAACAGTTTTGGCCGCTTGTTGGTAAATTTCGTCGTCGCGTGGAATGCCGATGATATTGCGATTCGGATTGGCGGCATCATAAGCAGCTGTTGATTCAGTTAGAAACTCCGGCGAATGCAAAACGAAAATGCGCGAATTTTCTTTCTGAATTGATTCCGTTGTACCCGGCAATATTGTTGACTTTATTACAGCGATTTTGCCTTCGCCTGTTAATTTAACGGCATCCCGTAAAATACTGCTGTCAAAGCCCCGGGGCGTTGTCGGCGTTGGCACGGCGATAAATACAATATCGCATTCTTTGATTTTATCGCCGTTATTCGCGTAGGGTTCTTCCAGGCCGTAGCGGATAACATTATATCCTCTCGCTTCAAAATTATCGGCGTAGTTCTTGCCGATCCACCCTTGGCCGATAAAGCCGATTTTTTTATCTTTCATATTATTAAAACAGAAAAACGCCTTTTTACTAAAAGGCTTGAATATTATTAATCTATAAGTTATTATTAAATAAAATAGGGTAAAAGTCAATTATCTGCAACATAGTTATTCCGCGACCTATCCGCGTAATAATCCGCGTAAAATCAGCGGACAACCGTTTTAACGCGGAATTAACGCGGATTTCTGCGCGGATATTACGCTGAATTCAATATGAATAACGGTAAAAAAACCATCTTATATCTCATAACACAATCCGAGCTTGGCGGGGCCCAACGCTATGTTTTTGATTTGGCTATAAATTTAAAGCAAGAATTCAATGTTGCCGTTGCTTTTGGCTCGCCTCGATTCGGCGAAGCGGGCGAACAAGGCGAACAAGGCGAATTAGCGGACAAATTAAAACAAATTGTAGGAACAGGGCAATGCCCTATTCCTACATATTATACGCTTCCGCATCTTAAACGCGCCATCTCGCCAATTAATGATTTTTTGGCATTCATTGAAATTATTAAATTAATAAAAAAAATCAAGCCGGACATTATCCATTTAAACAGCTCCAAAGTCTCAATATTGGGATCAATAGCCGCAAAAACATGTTCCTTGTTCCGTGTTCCCCCGGCCGCGCACCGCGCGGTGGGGCAGGCCTGTTCTGTGATCTACACTGTTCACGGCTGGGTTTTCAACGAGCCCCTGCCAAAATGGCAAAAACTCTTTTACAAATACGCGGAAAAATTCACCGCGAAATTCAAAGATAAAATAATCTGCGTTTCCGAACACGACCGCCAAACCGCTTTGAAAGAAAAAATCGCGCCAGAAAACAAGTTAATAACTATTCATAATGGCCTGCCTCCAATAAACTTTTTATCAAGAGATGAAGCTCGCCAAAAACTATTTTTTCAAATAAATAATTCAAAATTCAAAATTCAAAATTCAAAATTCATTATAGGCTCTATCGCCAACCTCTATAAAACCAAAGGGCTTGAATATCTGATTCAGGCGGCCAATATCATAAAAGAAAAATCCTTAATTCTTAATTCTAAATTCTTAATTCTAATAATTGGCGAGGGGCCTGAACGCAAAAACCTTAAGCAACTAATCAAGCGCTATCAATTACAAAACAATATTATCTTGGCCGGACGCGTTGGCAACGCCGCCGAACTTCTGCCGGCTTTTGACATCTACGCTTGTCCGTCAGTTAAAGAGGGATTGTCTTACACGATAATGGAAGCCATGCAAGCCGGTCTGCCGATTATCGCGACCAATGCCGGCGGCAATCCGGAATTGATTGAAGATAAAAAAACCGGACTGTTAACAGAAACAAAAAATCCGCAAATGTTAGCGGAAAAAATAATGCAACTAATAAATAATTCCGATTTAAGCCAACCGCTTGGCGTCAACGCGAAACAAAAAGCCAATAATGAGTTTGGTTTGGATAAAATGATTGAGAAGACGAGAGAAGTTTATTTGTAGAGATACCGTTTTCAACTCCTCCCTGCCCCTCCTCTTATCTAAGAGGAGGGAATGAAATAACGCCTGCCTTTAGCTCCCTCCTCTTGTTTAAGAGGAGGGCTGGTGTGGAGTTATTCCCCTTATTCCAATCCCTTAATAAACTGCTCCGAGGCGTCCTTCATTGCCGGGTCCAGTTCGCCGGCTTTTTTCGCCGCCTCAACGGCCTTTTCCATATCCCCTGCCTGCGCGTAAACTTTCGCCAGCCGGACCCAAACTTCCGCGTCATTCGGCTCCAGCGCCGCCAATCTCTGATAGAGTTTTAAAACTTTTGGCCAATCCTGCTTGCCTATGTAATAGTTGATAAGACTTTTGACATAATCGGTCGGAGCCAGCAATTCCGCGCCGCCCAAGTCCAGGCACCTGTCCATCTCTTCAAACCCTTTGTCCTCCTGCTTGAAAACAAAATAATATCTGGACAGGTTGCAGAAGCTGTCGTAATATTTCTCGTTCAAGCCGATCGCGTATTTTAAAGTTTCAATCGCCTTGTCCTGCTCATCGCGGCCGGCTAAAATCTGCGCTTTAATATAATAAATGGGAATTCTGCCCGGACTGGCTTCAATTGATTTATTTATCGCTTCTAACGCCCTGTCCGAATAAAAATAAAATTTCTGCGGATTGTCTTCATAAAATCTTGCGGCTATGTTTAAAGTTTGCGCCAGCTCCATCTGCATCAAGCTGTCGCCCGGATTATACGCGGCATTCTTTTCGGCCAATTCAATTATGTAATCAAAAATTTCCCGCGCTTTTTCATCGCCAAGGCCGCTAAGCATCGCATAATTAGCGGTGATAAAACGGATTAAGCTATCGCGGCTGTCCCTGTCCAAAACGCTGTTATAGCTTAACGCTTTTTTATATGTTTCAACTCCTCCGATAATATCGCCTTGGGCGAAAGCGATCTGGCCGCCAATCGTGCCTTTTAGCATTTTCAGCGGCTTGATGTTGTATTGAAAAATAATTATCAGCATCACCAAGCCGGCTCCGGCCAGCGCGTAAATTTCTTTATTTATCAGAGATTTATTAATTTCTGGACACTCTGTGTCCCTGGACACCGAGTGTCCATGTTTACTTTCCGCTTCTCCCGAGGCAAGGTAATAAATAAATCCGAGCATTGTCATTAACGAGATGTAAGTTATAAGCGAATCAAACACAGCTAAATTCTGGATAAAATACGCGATAATTAAACCGGCTAACAATATAAGCTCATGCTGGGCGATTTTATTTTCTCTATATCCCTTGACCAAATAATAGCCGGCGGCAACGAAAATTGACAAATAAGCTAAGAGGCCCAAGCCGCCTGTTGTTGAAGCGATATCAACGATATTATTGTGCGCCCGGTCAAAATATGTTTCACTGCGCGTGTAGTTGTAAAAGCTTGGGTCAAAATATTTGTCAAAAGTTATGGCAAAATTGCCATGGCCGGTTCCCAGAACCGGATGATTTTTAAAATCTTTAACCCCTGCTTTCCAGGCGATCAGCCGGGTTTGAAAGGTGGCCGCTTTTGCCGAAATCTGCGTCATTGTGTTTAAAATAGAGCTGTTTTTCACGATTGAGCTTTGGGGATAAGCGAAAACCAATGAAATTAAAACAGCTATAACGGCTAAGCAGGAAAAGCTGTAAATTTTTATTTTTTTGCTCTTGTTTAAAATAATAAAAAGCAGGAGCGCGAAAAAAACGCCCGCGCCCAAGCCGACATAAGCGCCTCTTGTATGCGTCAACTTAAAAATGGCAAGCAAAGTTATTATCGCGATTGAATAAAGGGAAATTATCCACCAATTATTATCCTTTCCTTTGCCGCCGATCCGCGCTTGGCGGAAAATCAAAATCAAAGCGAAGAAAATATTAAAAATGGCGTAGCCGCTCACATACGCCGTATTGCCGACCGTGCTGTAAGCGATATTTTTCGTTAAGCCGTAAAGGCATAAGATCGCCGCGGCGGTTACGGAAACGATTAACAAATTGCGCCAATCCTTCCAATCGCGGAATGCCGTAATGACAATAAAATAAAAAGCTAAAAAATGAAGCAGATGAAAAACTCCCAGCATCCTTTCAATATCTCCCCAAAAACTCAAATTAAAATCCGCGCCGGTAAAACAGGAAATAATCATCACGACAAAAAAACCGATCAAACCGAAAGAAATCCATGAGGGCTTGCCCGCCGTAGCTTTAGCGTAGGCGGGGTATTTTACAATAAACGCCAGCCAAAAAACAAATAAAATTTCAATCAAGATATTAAAGGGAATCTGCTTTGAAGTGATATACGGGAAAAGCAAATTTTTAAAAACTAAAAAAACAGAAATAAACGACAAATAAATTCCTGTTTTAAGGATTGTTAAATAAGTTTTTTGCGACATAGTAGCGGTTTAATAAATTTATTTATTATTAACATTCTCAATAAACCCCGTTAAATAGGTGTCGCCCAGCAAAATTACTTCGCAATAACGGGGTAAACTTGCTGGCGGCTTTAGACCCCGTTAGATGCTTGCTATCTAAATGGGGTAGACCGCTAACTGCGGCTTATATTTAACCACCGACTTCATCGGCGGCTTTATTTAACTGGGGT
>JAUYAT010000046.1 GCA_030693295.1 bacterium | reverse complement strand
CGACGCAGCGCAAAGGCGCTCCGTATTTCTGCATAGCCCTTACCTGCACCGGCGAAGTATGCGTCCGCATCACTAAATCATACTCCCCTTCCTTATTCTTCATATCTACGTAAAATGTATCCTGCATGTCGCGCGCCGGATGATATCGCGATATATTCAGCGCTTCAAAATTATAATAATCGCTTTCCAATTCCGGACCGTCCAAAACCATAAAGCCCATGGAAGCGAACAAATCTTCCAGCTCATTTTGGATTATTGTTATAGGATGAAGGTGGCCCCGGTCGTATTTTTCTCCGGGCAATGTCGCGTCAACAAATTCTTTTTCGCGCTTCTCCTCAACTGTCTCCCGCGCCTCGGCAAATTTCTTGCGCAATTCCAATTTAATCTCGTTCGCCAGCTTGCCGATTGTTTCTTTCTCTCCCTCGCTTAAATCGGCTATGCCGCGCAAAATCGCGACAAGCTCGCCTTTGCGGCCCGAATATTTAATTTCCAAAGCGCGCAAACTCTCGCTGTCTTTTGCTTTTTCCAAATTTTCCAGTATTTCTTTTTTTAATTGCAGTAATTTATTTTTCATATTATGTGTTGCGCGAACTATAACTTATTAAAAAAAACTCCAACATTGACAACCCCGCGATTAACAACAATAAGTTCAGCCAAGAAAACAAATCTTTTGACAGTAGAAACAGCGCCGAAATGATTAAAAAAGCGAATAAAAACGACTGGCGGAAAGCTTGCTTGACTGAATTAAAAACCAATTCATGTTTTAGGCCGATAAATCTAACCACAAAGCCGATTATCGCGGCGGAACCGCTTGCGGCTAAAAATAAAGACAGATAAAACAGCAAAAAGCCGATCGCATTGGTAACTTCCGGATTAACGGTCCATAAAATAAAGCCGAATGCGATCCAGCAGCATAAAGCCGCTATGCCCATTATTATTAAATACGCTCTTAGAGTCATAAAATATCATCCAAATCAAAAACCAAAAAATTTTGCTTTAATAAATCTTTTTTCCCCGCTAACTTTTTAGCGATTAAAACAAACTGCTGCTTAGGATTTTTGCCCCATGAAATTCTTGTTGATTTTCTTTTAAGTTTATTAATAACATTAATAGCTTGATTATAATCAAGATTTTTCCACTTAACCTCGCCAAATATAATTTTATTATTATTCTTATCAATGCCAACTATATCTATTTCCTCTTCTCTGTCCCACCACTTGCCAAAAATATAATCATCAAACCGTTTTTCACTTTTAAGCCAATTTAAGGCAATTTCCTCAAAAACAAAGCCAATAAAACTATTTAATTCAGGGATTATTTTTTCTTTAAACAATCTGTTTTGTTTGTTCTGCTCAATATAATCAATATTGCCAAAAACAAACCTAAACCAAAATTTAAAATAATTATCTTTTAATAAATAAATTCCTTTTCGGCTCTTGGTTGGATTTTTTTCTGTTATCGGCACTCTTCTTTCTATTAATTGGAGATCTATTAACACACTAAGATATTTAATCACTTTCCCCTTTTCCAATCCCGTATCATTAATAATGTTTCCTATTTTCGTATTGCCCTTGGCGACTGATTGAATAATGGAATAATAATTTCTTGGTTCATTTAATTCTTCTCTTATCACAAACATGGTATCCTGATAAAGAAATTTATTTTTCCGCAATATTTTTTCTATTATATTTTCTTTAAGCGATTTATTGTAATCAAACTCCAGCAGATAAGCCGGGGTGCCGCCTAAAACTCCGTAAAAAATTACTTTTTGTTCTTTGGATAATGTTTTAGGAAAAAATTCGCAAGCATCTTTAAATTGCAATGGGTTAATAAGAATCTGCTCTGTTCTGCGGCCGTAAAGAGGCGACTTATATCCTAACAAAGATTCCATCATTCTGATTGAAGAGCCGCATAATATTATAAATGAAAGTTTTTTACTGAAATATTTATCCCAGTATTCCTGCAATATGGACGGCAACGCTTTATTGGATTCCACTAAATAAGGAAATTCATCAAAAAACACGGGAATTTCTTTTTGGACCAAATAAAGAAATAAACCGTCATAATTTTGAAAAGGATTTTTTTCTATTACCGGATCGTTAAAAAACGCGGCAATCTCCGAGCTGATTTTTTTTAACTGATCTTTTTCTGATTCTTGTCTGGCAACCAAATACAAAGCTTTATGCCGCTTGGCAAATTCATTTAATATTTCCGTCTTGCCGACTCTTCTTTTCCCGTACATTAAAATTAATTTGGGCTTTTTTTCTTTTCTTAAATTTTCTAACAATTTTATTTCTTCTTTTCTGTTTTTAAACATAGCTTTAAATTTCATTTTAGTATACTTTAAAATATACTACTTTTAAGTATACAAAATACGCGCTTTTTGTCAAGTTTGCAAAACGCGCACGGGCTGCTCCTTCGTCGCATCCCGTCCGCTTTACATCACCTTATCATTTTTTCTCTTATCTTTCAACTTAAAATAAATCCTAATACTGTACGTCAAGAGACCTGCGCCGCGGTAGAAATTAACTTTTTCTATTTAACTTTACAACATCTTATAGATCTTACAGTGCCCCAGCTGCCGGTACAAGGATATACTCCAGTTACCACATAACCATCTGCGCAATTATACCATACACACGCGTCTCCTGTGTTTTGTGTGTAGCAATCAGTTGTTGCGCTTGTCCAACTATTCCCCGCGCTCTCTAAATTCGTTGTTCTGGTATTCAACTCCACCAGCTTGGCCACCGCATCATTCCATAAAGCGGTTGTCAGGGTTTGTCCGCTTGACACCGTGCTGTTCCAGGCCGCGTAAGCGATGGGAATGGCGACAGCAACGGATATTCCCAGAATTAAATAAAACATTCTGGAGGCGATAAACTTGCTGATTTTTTGTAATTTTTCTTTAATGTTTTTCATATTAGTTAATAATTAAATTTGCCCTTTCCCTTGTCATTCCCGCCCGCTTCGCCGGAGCTTCAGCGAGGCGAGCGAAAGCGGGAATCCAGGCGGGAGAGCGTATTACTTAATAATTTTGCTCAAGGTCGTAATATAAATTCATCCAGCATGGATTGATATTTTCAATTAATTCAATTTTCCATTTTCTTTCCCATTTTTTTAATTGCTTTTCTCTGTTTAAAGCGTCGTTTACATAATCGTATATTTCGTAATAAACTAATATATTAACTTTGTATTTTTTAGTAAATCCGTCTATTACTCCTTGTTGGTGATTATAAACTCTTTTGCTTAAATCCGATGTTACTCCGATGTATAATGTGCCGTTTCTTTTGCTTGCCAAAATATAAACATAATATTTCTTTCCATGCCTCATGATATTTTATTTTTAAACCGTTATTGATTAATTGATATTCCTGCCGCTATCTCCTGGATTCCCGCTTTCGCTCGCCTCGCTGAAGCTCCGGCGAAGCGGGCGGGAATGACAGATGGGCGCTACTATATCCTAAATCCCCACCCGCTTTCGCGAGTACTAAAGGTCAGGGAATGACAGTTAATTATTGAAATGTGCAATTATCATACGCGGAGGCGTCAAACACGCAAAAACAAGCGCAGGCGCTTGAAACGCAGCTGCATCCCGCCGTGCCAAGATTGCACTCGCACCCATCCGCGTCAGTCTCTTCCCCGTCGCAGGCGGCGTATCCTGGTTTGCACTGGCACTGGCCTGAGCCGTCGCAGGTTGTATTGGGTCCGCAGCCGGGCGGGCAGGATGTTAAACAGCTTGCCGGGTCGGCTCCGCATTCCCGGCCGGCGCAGGCCGAGTTGCAGCAGCCGGAAGTGTCAAAAGTACAAGAGCTTAAACAGCCGAGAGTTCCGGCGCTAAAGCCCTGTGTTACACAGGTCTGGCCGTTAAGCTGAGTGGTATCGCACTGCTCGCCTTGGGCGGTTTGGAGAATATTATCCCCGCACCATTCGTTCTTTTTGACTGTTAAGGTGAACGAGTCGCTGGCTTGGGCGCCGCAAGCATTGGCGGCGGTTACGGTAACGGTGTAGGTTCCCGGATTGGTCGCGTTGTTGTCGCCGGTGGCGTTGATGTCGCCGGTTGTTGGGTTGATGACAATGGTCAGGCCGGCCGGCAGGGCAGGGATGACTGTTCTTGACCAGGTGACGGTATTGCTAGTTGATTTAATCGGGGTCCCAAAATAGGTTATTGGCATATAATAGAGTCCTGCTATTGGCACGTCTGCCGGAGCCACATAGATTGTGCCGCCTGCCGGAGCCGTTACCGTAAACACCTCATTGGCAACACTAAGAGCGTAGGTTTGGCTGGCTTGGGCCGAATAGGGAGCGATTGTCTGGCCATAATACTGGTCTCTTGCTTCTATGGTTATGTTGTAATTTCCTGGGGCCTGGACTTGGCCGCTGATTAAACCGGTTGCTTGATTTAATGTGAGGTTGGCCGGCAGAGTACTGGCCGGATCAAAATATTCTACGCTGTGGCCGTCCAGGAGGTCGGTGGCGTTGACATCGTATGAATAATCCACGCAGGCCGTGGCATTGGTTACGGGCGTGGAAGTGATGGTTGGCGGCTGGTTTTCCACCGTGATGGTGAAATTAACCGGAGTTGAAGCGCCTAAATATTTGTCATAGGCAATGGCTGTAATGTTGTAGGTTTTGGTCTGGTCTATGATAATGCCGCTGATATTGAATTGGTAGTTTGAGCCGATTATCTGGCCTGAGCCGGTTGTATTTAATCCGGCCGGGGCGCCAGAAAATTCAATCGTCAGCGGGTATTGCAAATCGGCTTCCGAGGCGGTAATGGTGAAATTCAGGTCTTTGCCAACCGTGATTGTCTGGTTGGCGATTGGCTGGATAATCGGCAGATTGCCGTTGACTGTCGTGATGGAATAATTTTGGCTTACTTGGCCGGCCGGCCTTTTGTCGTCAATGGTAATGGTGATTTGGCAGGTTCCGGCCTGGCCGGCATTGTCGGCAATAATTTTTTTCTGGCTGGCAACGCCGGTGTCTGCGAGCCGCAGGTTGTTCCAGAGCGGGCAGTTTACTATGGTTAATGTCCACGATAGCGGATCTCCGTCAGGGTCGGCGGCTGAAATAAAT
>JAUYAT010000040.1 GCA_030693295.1 bacterium | reverse complement strand
GAAGGTATCCAGATATGAAGTTAAAAAGGCGCAACGCTTGCTTAACGGACGACCCAGAGAAGCTCTCGGCTTCCAAAAACCCTATGAAGTTTTTAATCAACTAATTAACCAACGCTGTTGCGTTAGAAGTTAGAATCCAAGAAAGTAATTTTGCAATTTTTATTTTTGTACGATTTTAATTTAAATTACTAAATAATGTTTTTAATATAAGCCATTTTTTTATTAAAAAATGGCTTAACGTGACACTAGTGACGCAAACGTTATATGAAATACATGTTTTCCTTTTGGGCTTTGCCCAACTCTTAAAAAGAATTTGATTTTGTTTTTTGCTTTAAAATTCGTACCATTGCTAATTCATCTAAAATAATATTATGCCAGAAAAAATTCAATCACAGGACGAGGTTAAACAAAATATAATAAAAAAAGCAGCTAATTATACAGAAGCTAATGTGTATTCGTTAAATAATACCTATTTGAATTCCGCTGAAAAACAAGAGGTTGAATTGTGGTTTCAACTACCCGGCAACATCATGTTTTATACTTTTATTATTGTAGCTATTTATTCAATTTATAATCCTTTAGCTTGGAGTAAAATTATTAGCACTCCTATTGTTGTAAATATAATTATAGGAATTTTGAATTGGTATTATTATAATAAAAAGCTCACCTATAATTTATATCTTACTATATTACATGGCTGGGTACTTTATTTGGTTGGCATAGGATCAGCTATTTTTTTATTTTTTCAAGGCGCAATTATTTTAGGAATTATTTCATTAGTGTATCCTTTCGGTTTATTGTCTTTTGCTGAGTTACATATGATTGTTTATTCAATTTTATCAAAGAAATATGGGATGCATCCAAAATTTGCTTTCTTTAAAAAAGAATACGGGTATAAATTTCCTTTTGAGGAAACTTAAAAAACAAAATCAAATTTTTTTAAGAGTAATTTAAAGAGGGGAATAGGGTGTTTTCTCCACTACTCTACGAAGAAAAGTAAATAATATGGAATATAAAAATAATGATTTATTAAAAATACTTACCGAACTTGATCTCGGATCTGGAATAGCTGAAGAGGACGACTTGCTTGAAGATGCAAGAATTGAAACAAGTGTATTTTCAGATTTATTAATGGATAGAGTTGATTTGATTCCCGGCACTAAAGGTTCTGGTAAAAGCGCCCTCTACAGAATCTTTGTTGAATTTTTACCAGAACGTCTTTTACATCAGAAAAAAATAGTAATTGCTCATGGGGTGCAACATCATGGCGACCCAGTTTTTCATGCGTTTAAAGATAGATTTGAAAAACTATCAGAAGATGCTTTTGTTGATTTTTGGTGCATATATTTTGTCTCTCTAATACATGAAAATTTTCTAAAGAATGAAATTTATAAACCTTATATACAAGATTGTGATAATGAAATTAATTTATTTCGAAAGGCGTGCGAAGAAGCCCGTATACCAGAAATTATTGGAAAAAAATCATTAAAAGATATACTTAGTTGGTGCTTAAACGCACTCAAGGAAATGAACCTAGCTTTGAAAATAAAACACGGTGATCTTGAATATCAGGCTACATTGTTTAGTGATAAAATAGTCACTAAAACACCTGAAAACAAAATTTTAAAAACTGAACTACCTATTTATGTAACAAATGTAAAAAACGCGCTCGAAAAAATTTTAACAAAAACTGGACTTAATATTTGGTTAATGGTCGATAGACTAGACGAAATTTTTCCAAGAAGATCCGAACTGGAATGTAAGGCACTAAGAGGTTTATTAAGAACTATTAGATTTTTTTCCTCTAGTCAAATTAAGATTAAAATATTTTTACGTGATGATATCTTTGAAAATATTGTTAAAACAAAAGATGGCTTTACGGCATTAACGCATGTCACCTCTAGAAAATCCGACACTCTTAAATGGGATGAAGCTCAAATTTTAGATCTTATTCTAAAACGGCTTCTTTCCAATGAATTATTGCAAAAATATTTAAATGTAGATATGGAAAAATTTAATGCAAGCACTACCTATCGAAAAGAGCTTTTTTATCAAATATTTCCAGATAACGTTTATAAGGGAGAGAGGCAAAGCAGTACATTAAGATGGATATATTCGCATTCGCAAGATGGAAATGGTGTTGTAACGCCTCGCGATATTATTTATTTAATTACGAGAGCAAAACAAAAACAATATGATATTTTAAGTGCAAATCCCGAAGGAACATCTGAAAGCATTTTTGATCCACAGGCAATACTTTATGGTCATGAAGAGCTGTCACAATACAAAAAAATAACTTTTTTAAAGGCAGAATTTCCACATTTGTGGGAGTGTATAGAAAAACTAATAGGTGGAAAAACGCAATACAAATCTGCTTCCATAAAAAAGTTATTTGGAAAAAATTGGGAAGATATCACAAATGATTTAATATCAATTGGTGTTTTATCTAAAACCAAAGATACTTATGATATACCATTTTTATATCGTAAAGGATTAGATACAAGCCAGGGCTCAACTTAATTAAACAAAGGAGTTTTGGGCTTCGGGGCATTCCCGCCAGAGGCGGGCAGGCACTCCTTTTATTTCCCCTTGCCTTTCGCCCAAAACAGAAAAAACAAAATTTTTCAGCAAATAATCCTAAGCATTAAGCGCCTGGGATTGTTTTTTGTTTTAAAAAGTGATAATGTTTTTTTATGAATTTAGAAAATGTAAAAAAATTAAACATCCCCAAATCACCCGGGGTTTATCAGCTTTTAAACAAACAAGGCAAGATTATTTATATTGGCAAAGCGGCTGATCTGCATTCGCGAGTTTTGTCATATTGGCGTAGGGGCGTTGCACGCAACGCCCTAACTCCGGCAAAGCGTTCAATGCTAAAGCAAATTGTGAAAATAAAATGGATTGATGTTGACAGCGAAATTGAGGCCTTGCTTTTGGAAGCGAATTTAATAAAAAAGCATCAGCCGTTGTATAATATTGTTTTGCGCGACGACAAAAGATTCTTGTATATTAAAGTTTCCGTTGAGGACGAGATTCCCGGAGTTTTCGCCACGAGAAAAATCACCAAAGCGGGAAAATATTTCGGGCCGTTCACAAGCGCTACAGCGGTTCGTGAAACTTTAAAAGCTATTAGGAAAATTTGGCCGTACTGCAATGCGCGCAAGCCGCAAAAGAAGCCGTGCTTTTATTATCAGATTAATTTATGCGCGGGAATCTGCGCCGGCATGATAAGCAGAAAGGAGTATATTGATAAAATCATTAAGCCGATTATCTTATTTCTGGAAGGGAAGAAAGAGAAAATAACCAAGAATTACGAATTACGAATTGAGAATTATGAATTAGAAATAAAAAAGCATAAAGAAAACAGCGAAAAGCATAATGAAATTAAAGAAAAAATTGACGAGTTAAAATATCAATTATTTAATTTAAGAAAAGTTTTGGAGCATGCCAATATTATAAATTTAACCGATAAATACGCGGCTGATGCGGTTGAGTTGGCAAAGCTGTTAAATTTGCCCAAAGTTCCCGAACGGATTGAGGGCTATGACGTTTCCAACCTGCCAACCCCTGCTAAAGCAGGAGGGCAGGCAGGTATTTTTGGCAGACAAGCAGCGGTTGGTTCAATGGTTGTATTTTCCAACGGCGAGCCGGAAAAACAAGGATACAGGAAATTTAAAATAAGAATCGGCCAAGGTCAAGCCGATGATGTCGGGATGCTGAAAGAAGTTTTGGAAAGGAGATTTAAGAGGATTGCAAAAAAGATTTCACCCCACGACCTCACCCCAGCCCTCTCCCTGCGAAGGAGAGGGAGTTCTTGCGAAGGAGAGGGAGCAAAGGAAAGGAGACAAGTGGAGGAGTGGCCGGCGCCGGATTTAATTATTATTGACGGAGGCAAAGCGCAGGTTAATGTCGCCGTTAGAATGTTAAAGAGATATAAGCTTGACATTCCGGTTATTGGAATTTCCAAAGGCAAAGGCCTGCGTTCGGCGAACGCGCCGGACAAGCTGTTTTTTCCCGGAGAAAAAAAGCCGCTGGAATTGCCGCTGGCATCGCCGGCTTTGCACATAATAAAAAGAGCGCGCGACGAGGCGCACCGCTTCGCGATCAGTTATCACAGAAAGTTGAGGGGGAAGGAGTTTTTGAAACGGTAATTATATTATTTAACTCCACCCCAGCCCTCCTCTTAAACAAGAGGAGGGAGTTATTCCACCCCACCTCTCCTATTATTAAAGAGGAGAGAGAGTTGAAGATTTATTAATTATGCCGCGCGGCGCGATGCCGTGTTTTTTGTTGTAAGCCGCCTGGACCTTGCGGCGGCGGTTCGTTTCGCTAACGGCAAATTTCATCGCCGGAGTAATTTTGTCGCCGTACATTATTGCTTTGCCTTCAATATGCCGGGCGGCGCGGCCGATAGTTTGGATTAATGACGTATCATTGCGCAAAAAGCCGGACATGTCAGCGTCAAGAATGGCGACCAATGAAACTTCCGGCAGATCCAGGCCTTCGCGCAGAAGATTGATGCCGACTAGCACATCGTATTTGCCTTGGCGCAAGTCGCGCAAAATATCCACCCGCTCAAGGGTTTCAATTTCACTGTGCAGATATTGGACTTTTATATTCCTTTCTTTTAAATAATCGGACAGCTGTTCGGACATCCGTTTGGTCAAAGTGGTTACCAGCACGCGCTGGCCTTTGGCGGTCCGCTTTTCTATTTCTAATATTAAATCGCTAATTTGGTTTTTGCTCGGCCTTATTTCTATTTCCGGATCCAAGAGTCCTGTCGGCCTGATAAGCTGTTCAACAACTTGCTTTGAATTGCTTAATTCATACTGGGACGGAGTGGCGCTCACGTAAATAATTTTATTTATTTTTGAATTAAACTCTTTGAAATTAAGCGGGCGGTTGTCCAAGGCGCTGGGCAGGCGGAAGCCGAAATTAATTAAAGTTTGCTTTCTCGATTGGTCGCCAGCGTACATGCCGCGGATTTGCGGTATGGAAACATGCGATTCATCCATGAATATAAGAAAATCTTTGGGAAAAAAATCCATCAGCGTGGCTGGCGGCTCCCCCGGCGCCCTATCGGAAAGATGGCGCGAATAATTTTCAATGCCGTTGCAATAGCCGATTTCTTCCATCATTTCCAAGTCATAATTGGTTTTTTTCTCAAGCCGGTAAGCCTCCATTTCCTTGCCTTGTTTTTTTAATTCTTCCAGCTGTTTTTTTAATTCAATCCTTATCGCTTCCAGCGCTTTCCCCATTCTGTCTTCCGGAGTCATAAAATGTTTCGCCGGCAGTATTGTTATTTCGCTTATGGGAACGAATTTAGAGCGCGTTTCATTATTAGTGTTTGCCGTTAAAATATCGCTTATAATATCCCCGGACATAACAACGCGGATGATTTCTTCTCCGGTCGCCAAATGAATATCAATATTTTCTCCTTTCACCCTGAATTGCCCGCGCTTGAATTCAAGATCGTTGCGCGCGTATTGTATTTTCACAAGCCGGCGCAAAAGCTCGTTGCGTTTGATTGCCTGTCCGATTTTAAAACATTTGCTTAGCGCGATGTAGTTTTCTTTTTCGCCGATGCCGTAGATGCAGGAAACGCTGGCGACGATTATCACATCGCGGCGATTAACGAGCGATTGGGTGGCGGCATGGCGCAAGCGGTCAATTTCCTCGTTGATGGTCGCTTCCTTTTCTATGTATGTGTCGGTTTGCGGAATGTAAGCTTCGGGCTGGTAGTAGTCGTAATAGGAAACAAAATAATGCACGGCGTTGTCCGGAAAAAATCGCCTGAATTCGCCGTAAAGCTGGGCCGCTAAAGTCTTGTTATGCGAAATCACCAATGTCGGCTTTTGAATTTTTTCAATGACATTGGCCATAGTAAAGGTTTTGCCGCTTCCGGTCACGCCTAAAAGAGTCTGCGCCTTTAATCCCTTTTTAATTCCGCCGGTTAATTTTTCAATGGCTTGTGGCTGATCGCCGGTTGGTTGGAATTTTGAATGTAGTTTAAAATGCATAAGTGTAATTATAACAACATAAAAAATTTTTGACAATCAGCGTAATTTAAGCTAAAATAATGCTATGCGAAAAGAACAAAAAGAAAATATAAAAAGCGTGAATCTTTTTCCGGCGATGGAAGAAGAAGTTTTGAATTTTTGGGATAAAAGTAAAACATTTGAAAAATCCCTCCTACGCCCCTATGAGCGGGGCTTCGGCGGGCAAGCAGTAGAAAAGGAAGCGCCACAAGGCCCCTCCAATTCGGCGGGCAAGGACTATGTTTTTTACGACGGGCCGCCGTTCGCCACAGGCACGCCCCATTACGGGCATATTGTGGGAAATGTAATGAAAGATGTTGTGCCGCGATATTGGACAATGAAAGGATATCGGGTAGAGCGGCGCTGGGGCTGGGATTGCCACGGCCTGCCTATTGAGAATATTGTGGAAAAGGAAATGGGATCAAAAGCCAAAAAAGACATTGAAGACTTGGGCGTGGATAAATTTAATGAATTGTGCCGCGCGAAAGTTTTGGGTTATGTTGATGAGTGGAAAAAAGTGATTGGAAGATTGGGCAGGTGGGCGGATATGGAAAACAGCTACAAAACAATGGATTTGGATTTTATGGAGTCGGTTTGGTGGGTGTTTAAAGAATTATATGATAAAGGTTTGATATATGAAGGATACAGATCAATGCATGTCTGCCCACGATGCGAAACAACTTTGTCGCAGTCGGAGGTGGCCGAAGGATATAAGACAATAAAGGATTTATCGGCTACGGTTAAATTTAAATTAAAATACGCCAAAAATAAAACTGGCCGCGGAGTTGGGGCTTTAATTTTAAATAATAAAAATGAACTTTTATTAATAAGACGCAATGAACACAATCGAAAAATTACTTGGGCGCTTCCGGGAGGAAAACTTGAAAAAAATGAAAATTTTATAGACGCTCTTAAAAGAGAAATATATGAAGAATTAGGAATAAAAATTAAGTCATCTAAACAATTTAGCGCTAAACCGGATATTCTTGAAGGAATGGTTTTTGAAACTGTTTGTTATGAAACTAAAATTATCGGGGAACCAAAAATAATGATTCCTGATGAAATTGATAAATTAGAATGGTTTTCATTGGATAATTTGCCAGAAATTAATTACCCCCCCTCGAAAGACGCAATTGATATTTATAAAAATAAAAAAGAAAAATTTTATTTTGATGTTAATGTTAATAAATCTTTGTCAAATGTTTATGTTTTGGCGTGGACGACTACGCCGTGGACTTTGATCGGCAACGCGGCGCTGGCGATTGGTGAAAATATTAAATACGCCATGGTTAAAATTGAAAATGATTTTTATATTTTGGCAAAAAATAGAATAGAAGAAGTTTTAAAAGATAAAAAATATAAAATAATTGCCGATGTAAATGGCGAAGATTTGATCGGGCTGGAATATGAGCCGCTGTTTTCCGCCATAGGCGGACCCGCCTCGGGCGGGGATTATTATTCAAAAGATAAAAATTTGAAAAATAAAGAAAACGGTTGGAAAATTTATCCGGCGGATTTTGTGACAACCGAAGAAGGAACCGGCGTGGTGCATATCGCC
>JAUYAT010000017.1 GCA_030693295.1 bacterium | reverse complement strand
TTTCCTTATTTAACGCTTTAAGCCTTTCTTTCTGGATCTCAATTTGTTTCTTCAATCGCGATTTTTGAATCGGGCCAAGAGGCGCATTGGCAAGGTGGTTCTCATCATTTCTAATTGAAATACGCAAATATCTTATCTCATCATGACTTTTTCCATCCCACATAAGATAACCTCCTTGAACTTATTGGTTTAGAGCTTCCTAAAAATATTTGTTTTAAAAGAGCAATATTTCAGACAACTCGTTTATATGCGAAGTGTTTTTCGCTTTTATGGCAATATTTTGCGTATTATACGAATATGAATTAAATACCCGCCTTGAATAGTTTTATTGCAGATGATTTTACTTTCTCGCAATATTTGTTATTATAAGTATATAATACTATTAATCGCTAAAATTTGCAAACCAACCTCACCCAACCCCCTCCTTCGCAAGGAGAGGGAATAAACTATGGATTTATCTAAAATAAAGACAATATATATGATCGGGATTAAAGGCGTGGGCATGACAATGCTGGCGCAGTATTTGGCCGCGAACGGAAAAGAAGTTTCGGGCAGCGATATCGCGGAAAAGTTTATGACCGATAAGGCGCTGAAGGAAGCGGGGATTAAAGTGATTGAAAAATTTGACGCGGGCAACATTACTCCCGGCGCCGATTTGATAATTTATTCAAGCGCGTATAATAAAGAAAACAACGCTGAAGTCGCCGAAGCGCTGGCGGGAAAGCAAAAAATGATGGCTTACGCCCAGGCCTTGGCCGAAGTCTTCAACCAAAAATACGGCATCGCGGTTGTTGGCTCGCACGGCAAAACCACCACCGCGGCCTGGCTTGGCTATGTATTGGACAAAGCGGGAATTTCGCCTTCGGTTATGTCCGGCTCTTACGCGCCGCAGTTTAACGGTTTTGGCCTGGTTGGCAAATCCGATTATTTGGTTGCCGAATTGGATGAGTACCAGAATAAATTAAAACATTTCCAGCCCAAGGCGGTTTTATTGAATAATATTGATTACGACCATCCTGATTTTTTTCCGACCCCGGAGGATTATCAGGATGTTTTTATTGAATTCATAAAAAAAATTCCCAAGAAAGGGTTTTTAATCGCCAATTTTGACGATCCGATTATTAAGAAGATTGCCAATGTAAATTGCAAAGGGAAAGTGGTTAGCTACGCGATAAACGAAGCTACTGATTATGTCGCGTATGACATTAAATTTAATAATGGCAAGCAGTATTTTAAAGTGAGGATGGGAGGGAATGAAGGCGGCGAGCTCGGGGATTTTTGCGTTCAGCTCGCGGGCAGGCATAATATTTCCAACGCTCTGGCTGTTATTGCCGCCTGCATTGAGTTAGGAGTGGAATTGGTTGATATAAGAAAATATTTGGAAGAGTTTACCGGCACTGCTCGGCGCATGCAGGTTTTGGGCGAGTTTAACGGCGCGGCAATAATTGACGATTACGCGCACCACCCGACGGAAATTAAGGCGACCTTGGCTGGCGCTCGCGAATTGTACCCTAAAAATAAATTAATCGTTGTTTTTCATCCGCACACGTTTAGCCGGACAAAAGCGCTGCTTGACGATTTTGCCCAGAGCTTTGGCGACGCGGATGAGGTGATTGTCTTGGATATTTACGGCAGCGCGCGCGAACAACACGGGGGGGTGCACAGCAGGGACTTAATACAAAAAATCAAAAATCAAAAATCAAAAATCAAAAATATTTTATATATTCCGACCTTAGATGAATGTGAAAAGTATTTACGGAAGAACATTGAAAGAGGCGATGTAGTTTTGCTGATGGGAGCCGGGGATGTATTCAAAATCGGCGAGAGATTGGCGAAATGATTTTATTAAATATATATAAAATAAATGTAATTTTTTTGCTGATTTTGCGTATTATTAATTATAAGGAGTCTAAAACCTCCTTTGTTTTTTGATTTATATGGAAGATAAACAAAATAAAACAAGTATAAAAGATTTAAACGTGAAAGATTTTTGGTACAGATTATGGAAGCTCCTGGCGCCATCGCACAAGCAAATAAAAATTTTGTTTGGTTTTGTTATGGTTTTTGAACTGTCCAGATTAATCGCGCCTTACATTTTAAAAATTATCATTGATATGATTACCGATTTTCATCAAGAGAATATCGGAAAAATCATATTGCTGATTGGCGCTATATTCGCGGCCAACCAATTGGTGGTGGTAATTGATTATTTTGTTGATAAAAAAATAATGGCCATACTCGCGGAAGCGGAAATGTATCTGCCGGTCAACGCGCATAGAAAAATGCTTTTTTTGCCGTTGAGTTTCCATGAAAAAGAAAATACCGGCTACAAAGTATCAAAAATACAGCGCGGAGTGGATAAAATGATTAATTTTTTGGGAAATTTTTTCTGGGATGTCGGCCCGACTGTAATTCAGCTGATACTGACGGCCGCGACTTTACTCGCGGTTGACTGGCGGTTCGGCGCAGTATTTTGTCTGTTTGTTCCGATTTTTGTTTATTTGACCTTGCGTAGCAACAAGAAAGTTTATCCTTTAAGGAAAGCCAGGCAAGAAGATTATGACGCATCCGCCGGAATTATGACTCAGGCAGTGATTAATATCAACACGGTGCAATCATTTGTTCAGGAAAAAAGGGAAGAGCGGAATTTCGCCGAATACAGAAAAAAAATCAAAAACAATCTATTGGATGAATTTGCGATAAAAATCAAATATGATTGGGGGCGCAGTTTTGTTATTGATATCGGCAGAGCCATGATTTTGTTTTTCGGAGTTTATCTCGTCTGGATCGGCGGTATTACCATCGGCAGTTTGATTTTTATCACCACTATTTCTGAAAAAGCTTTAATCGCGATTTTCAGAATTTCCAGATTGTACGACAGAATTATGGAAAGTAGCGAAGCGATAGACAGGCTGTATTTTTTAAATCAAGAAGAATCGGATTTAATCAACAACGATAAAAGAATTAAGCCGAAAACGATTTTCGGCGCGATTAAATTTGACAACGTGGACTTCAGCTACGGCGGAAACAAAGCCAAAGCGCTGGACAAGGTTAATCTAAAAATCAATTCCGGCTGCGTTACCGCTTTAGTCGGTCCTTCCGGTGGAGGAAAAACTACGGTTGCCAGAATGATTTACCGGCATTATGATCCGCAAAGCGGCCGTGTGTTTTTGGATGATAGGGATTTAAAGGATTATGATTTGCGTTCTTTCAGAAAATTTATCGCCATTGTTCCGCAAGAAGTGGAAATATTCAACGCCTCGGCGCGCGACAATATCGCTTACGCCAAACCGGACGCGAGTTTGAGGGAAATAATAGCCGCAGCTAAAATCGCTAATGCCGATGAATTTATTGAAAATTTATCCGACGGCTACAATACGAAAGTGGGCGAGCGGGGTATTAAATTGTCGGGCGGCCAGCGCCAGCGCGTCGGAATCGCGCGCGCGGTTTTGGCTAATCCGCGGATTTTGATTTTTGACGAAGCGACGAGCAATCTGGACAGCTGGAGTGAAAAACTGATCCAGGATTCAATGCATAAAATCATACGAGGCAGAACGGTAGTAATTATAGCCCATCGCTTGAGTACCATAAAAAGAGCCGATAAAATTATTGTCTTGGAAGAAGGAAAAGTTGTTGAAGATGGCAGTCATTTGGAATTGGCGCAAATCGGCGGCGGCTTGTACGCCAAATTGCTGAATTTACAGAAAATGGGCGACGTGGAGTGATTTTCGATTTTTATGTAATATTTTACAATTTTCAATGACTAAAATTTTGAAAATTAAGTCATTGAAAATTGATTGAAAATTGAAAATTGAAAATTTATTATATTTTATGTTTGATTCCAAAATCCAACAAAACATCCCGCTTGCCCCCTTAACCACTTTCAAAATCGGCGGACCGGCTAAATATTTTGTTGAAACAGAAACCAAGGAAGAATTGGCCGCGGCTTTTGATTGGGCTCGCGAAAATAAAGAGCCGGTTTTTGTTTTGGCCGGCGGCAGCAATGTTTTAATTAATGATAAAGGCGCGGATGGGTTAGTTGTGAAAATATGCAATTCCGGCATTAAGGTTATGGGCCAAAGATTAGATTGCGGCGCGGGCGCCGGTTTGATGGCGGCGGCAAGAATGGCCATAAACGAAAATTTAACCGGTTTGGAATGGGCGATCGGCATTCCCGGCACGGTTGGCGGCGCTGTCCGGGGCAATGCCGGAGCGTATGGAAAATCCATAAGCGGCGCGGTGGAAACTGTAACGGTTTTTGATGCCAAGAAAAAGAAATTTTTTATTTTTAGCAATAAAGACTGCCGCTTTAATTACAAAGAGAGCGTTTTTAAAGGCGATAATGGCGAACAATCAAGATTAATTTGGCAAGTAATTATAAAATTGGAAAATGGTAACGCCGCTGAAATTAAAGAATTATCAGAAAAATATTTAAAATATCGTGAGCAAACCCAGCCAAAATTGCCAAGCGCCGGATGCGTTTTTAAGAATTTGCTAATCGCGAATTTGCGTGAATTTAATGCGACTTTAGCTAACGAGGCCTTAGAAACAGGCGCGGGAAAAGATGATAAAGTCGGAGCCGGCTGGCTGATTGATAAATTAGGCCTGAAAGGCAAAACCATCGGCGGGGCAAAAATCAGCCTGGAACACGCGAATTTTATCGTTAATACAGGCAAGGCGACCGCCGAAGATGTTGTTGCTCTGATTAGTTTTATAAAACAGCAGGCGCGGGACAAATTCGGCGTGCAATTGCGGGAAGAAGTAGAATATTTAGGCTTTTAAAACTCCTACAAATCAACCCTGGCCGCGTCCGCAGGCAGGCAAATCTTTTGTGGGAGTTTTTATTATGCAAAAAATAATTACACCCCCCTTGACTAATAAAATCATTTGTGCTATTTTAATGTAATAAATATTAGACAAAAATTTAATAAATCTGTTTAATATATTTTTTAAAGCGGGAAGCGGAGATAACCTTTTTATTTTTAATCAAAAAATATGAATAATAAATCGGATAACCAATCAATTTTAGATCAAATTATTACTAACCACCAAGCCGAGAAAGTGGCCAATTTGGACGCGGTTGAAATTATAAACAGCTTATTCAGCAAACTTAACGGCCGCGAGCGCGATGTTTTAATCTGCCGTTTCGGCTTGCACGGCCGGGGCAGGGAAACTTTGGAAAAAATCGGCAAAACCCATAATTTAACCCGCGAGCGCATCAGGCAAATTGAAACTTGCGGCATAAAGAGATTAAGGCAGTTGAATGATTTGGAAAACCGCGTCAGCGAATTAAAGGAAGTGATTAACCAATTGCTTGAAGAGCATGGCGGCTTGATGGAGCGGGAATATTTGCTTGATAATTTAATTAATTTTTCCGCGGGCGGCGCGAAAGCGAAAATTGACGACAAGGAAATCCATAAAAGCCATTTGAATTTTTTAATTTCCAAATTATTAAACAGCGAATTTGAAGAAGTCAATTCCGATAATTTAAAGCATTCATTTAAATTAAAATTTCAAGCCATAGATCATTTGGAGGAATTGGCGGAAGAATTGCTGGACAAAATCAAACAAGCCAAAAAAGTATTTTTAACCGAGGAGCTCATAAATTTAATCAAAGAGCTTGAAGGATATCAAAAACATCAAGACAAGCTGAAAGCTCCGAATAATATTGATATTTCCAGCGCTTTAGGCGGCGAATTTTATAATGAAAATTCGGAATTGATAAATGAGCATAAAGCGATATATTCTCTTTTGCGCGCGGCCCGGAGGATTGAGCAGAATAAATTCGGCCATTGGGGAGTTTATGATTGGCGCGAGATCAAGCCGAAAACCATTAATGATAAAATTTATTTAATTTTAAAAAATCACGGCAAGCCGATGCATTTCGCGGAAATCGCCGGCAAAATCAATCAAGTGGAATTTGATAAAAAACAAGCCAACACGGCCACGGTCCACAACGAACTGATTTTGGATAAAAAATATGTTTTAGTCGGCCGCGGCCTGTACGGCCTGAAGGATTGGGGGTATCAGAAAGGAACAGTGGCGGATGTTATCGCGGAAATTTTAAACGAAGCCGGCGCCGCGATGAGCCGCGATGAAATTATCAATAAAGTGCTGGAAAAGCGCTTGGTTAAAAAGGCCACTGTTATTTTAGCTTTGATGGATAAAGATAGATTTGAAAAAGCGGATGGTAAATATAAATTACGCGCGTCTTAAAACGGGTTTGGGGTTTTGTTGGAAATTTAATAATGCCTTGAATCTGTTTTTTTGTTTGCCAAAAGACGGGGAAATGTGGTAAAATATTGTTAATATGGATATTGTAATTGATTTCAGTTTTATCAAAGAGCTAGGGGCGCTGCCGCCTTATCTTGTGATGTGGCGCTTGTTTTTAGCCGGCGGCTGGATGCCGATGGCTATTACTTTCATTTGGCTGGCTAAAGAGCTTTGGCTTTTTTACATAAAGCAGAAATGGGGCGTTACGCAGAAAAGCGTATTGTTGGCGATTGATATTCCGCGCGGCAACGAGCAGTCGCCGAAAGCGGTTGAGAATATGTTCAGTTATTTGGCCGGCGCCCACGGCTCCATTAATTTAATAGAAAAATATTGGGAAGGAAAATTCCAGCTTTCTTTCAGCTTGGAGACTGTAAGTATAGACGGCTATACCCAGTTTTTAATACGCACGCCGGAGTCGTTCCGCGATTTGGTTGAATCGGCTGTTTACGCCCAGTACCCGGACGCGGAAATTACCGAGGTTAATGATTATACCGCGGGAATACCGACGAGATACCCGGACGACGAGTACGATGTCTGGGGAACTGAATTTATCCAGGCCAACAACTCGGCTTACCCGATAAAAACCTATAAAGAATTTGAAAATCTGTTGGGCGCTCCCGAGGTTCGCTACAAGGACACGATGGCGTCGCTGATGGATTTATGCAGCAGCTTAAGAAAGGGGGAGCAGCTTTGGTACCAGCTTATCTTAATACCGATCGGTTTTGACTGGCCCAAAATCGGGGACAAAGAGATTGGAAAAATTTTAAAAGAGAAAGACACTTCAAAAAATATCGGCGATTCAATCATTGATTCAATAATGAATTTCATTGATTTTATCGGAGAAATGATTTTGCCCCTTTGGGGCGAAGAGGCAAAGAAAGAGAAAAAAGAGGAGATTTTGAAAATGATGAATTTAAAGCCGAAAGAGAAGAAGCAAGTTGAATCCATCCAGGAAAAAGTTTCAAAACTGGGCTTTGAATTTAAAATAAGAGTTGTTTATGTCGCCAAGAAAGATCTGATGAATAAACCGAAGGTGGGCAGCGGCTTTGTCGGCTTTATGAAGCAGTTCGCCATGCTTGACTTAAATAATCTGAAGCCGGATACGGAAAAAACATATACTAAGGCCTCTTATTTTTTCGTTGAAAGCCGGCTTAACGCCAAAAAGAATAATATCATCAGAAATTACATAGCAAGAGATGATTTTAAAGGCAGAAAGCCCGGTATTCTCAATATTGAGGAGCTGGCCACTATTTGGCATTTTCCGGTTGAAGCCGTGGTTAAGGCGCCGATGATACAAAAAGCGCCCGGCAGAAAAGCCGAACCGCCGATGCGGCTGCCAGTCAGCGAAGGAACGGCAAGCGAAAAAATGGCGGAGCCGATTTTTAGAGAAATGGGAGACAAGGGAATCAGCGCCGGGAGTTTTAACCGAACGGAAATTAAAAGAATGGGAGAATTTGATAATATATTTAAAGAAGCCATGGATATTAAGGACATTGGCGAGAGCGCGAAAATCAAAGCCGTTCCGCCGGGCAATCTGCCGGTTGCGTAATACCCGCGAATAAATAAATTATTATATATGGATCACAATGAAATAACAATTTTCGCCGAAACCACTTTTCGCAATCAATTCAGAAAATTCGGCATCAAGACCGATGACCGGCGCAGGCATATGTATTTAATTGGCAAGACAGGCATGGGCAAATCAACTTTGCTTGAAAACATGGTCGTGGAAGATATCAGGGCCGGCCGCGGAGTGGTTTTGGTTGATCCCCACGGGGATTTAGCGGAAAAAATTATTGAATATATTCCATCTAATCGGGTTAATGATGTGATATATTTTAATCCGGCCGACATTGAATACCCGATCGCCTTTAACGTGGTGGAGCAGGTGGAGCCGCATCTGAGGCATTTGGTGGCTTCCGGCTTGATCGGGGTTTTTCAAAAGCTTTGGGCCGATTCATGGGGGCCTCGGCTTGAATATATTTTGCGCAATACGATATTGGCCATATTGGACTATCCGGGATCAACTCTTTTGGCCGTAACCAGGATGCTGTCCGATAAGCAGTTCAGGAAAAAGGTTATTGAAAAAATACAAGATCCGGTGGTTAAAGCATTTTGGGTTAACGAGTTTGCCGGTTACGCGAATAATTTCGCGTCTGAAGCGGTTTCGCCGATTCAAAACAAAGTCGGACAATTTTTGTCAAGCTCCCTGATCAGGAATATTGTCGGCCAGGTCAAGTCATCCATTAATTTGCGCGACGTGATGGATCAGGGCAAAATTTTGATTTTAAATTTAAGCAAAGGGCGCATCGGCGAAGATAATTCGGCGCTTCTTGGCGCTATGGTTATCACTAAAATTCAATTGGCGGCGATGAGCAGGGTGAATATTCGCGAAGAGGAGCGCAAAGATTTTTATTTGTATATTGACGAGTTCCAAAATTTTACCACGGACAGTTTCGCCAATATTTTGTCCGAAGCGAGAAAATACCGCCTTAATTTAATCATGGCGCATCAATATATTGAACAGCTTGGCGATATGGTCAAGGCCGCTGTTTTCGGCAATGTCGGCACCTTGGTTGTTTTTAGAGTAGGCGCGATTGACGCTGAAGAATTGGTTAAAGAATTCACCCCTACTTTCATAGAAGAAGATTTGGTTAATTTGCCCAAATACGAAATGTATTTAAAACTGATGATAGACGGAGTGGCCTCCGACCCTTTTTCGGCGCGCGGATTGCCGCCTTTGCTGAAAGAAGAAAAGATGGACAATATTGAAAAAGTCGTTAAAGTGTCAAGAGAAAGATACGCCAACAGCAGGGAAGAGGTTGAGGATAAGATTATGCGCTGGCATGCCAGCGATGAAGACAAAAAGATTATTAATAACGCGCCGGTTCAGCCAGCCGCGAAAGAGCGAATAAATAATTTTGCAGGCAAAAAAACGGACGCGGTGGAAGCAAAAAAGCCGGAAGTTTATAACGATATTTATAAATACGACGCGAAATGCAGCCGGTGCGGCAAAACAACTAAAACTTCTTTTATTCCCGATGGCGTAAGGCCTGTTTTTTGCAAGGAGTGCCTGGCGCTGTCGCGGCTGGAAAAACGGGAAGAATTTGAGGAAAGGAAAAGGGTGAAAAAAGAAGAGCTGGCGAAAGTTGACCGAGAAGAATTATCATTCGCTCAGCTTAAAGAAAAAAAGCCGGTCGATTTCCGCGGCAGAGAGATAGAAAGCGGCAAACGGACAGCCCCGCCCTTCGCGAGGAGCGAGGGCAGTCGGGATGAAAAAAAGGAGAATAATAATGAAAGCAAATTAAGCGAGGGGGAAGAGGTGAAATTTTAAATTATGCGGATAGAATTGGCAAAAAGCGCGGGATTTTGCTTCGGGGTAAGGCGGGCGTTGGCAATGGTGGAGGAGAATATTAAACAGATGAAAAAGCCGATCAGGATGTACGGGCATTTGGTTCATAACGAGGAAGTGGTAAAAAAATTGGCCGCCAAAGGCATTGAAGTCATAGACACTTTAAAAGGGATTTATCAAGGGACATTAATTATCACCGCCCACGGCATCAGCCCGAAGATTAAAGAAGAGCTTGTTAAAAGAAAGAAGCTGGATTTGATTGACGCGACTTGCCCGAAAGTCTTGAATGTCCATAGGTTGGCCAAACGTTTGCGCGAGGAAAACAGGCAGGTTTTGATTTTCGGCGACCCCGGCCATAAAGAAGTTTTAGGCATTAAAGGAGCGGCTGGCAACAAAGCCGTTGTTTTTTCATCTTATAAAGAATTAAAAAAAATAGATATCAGCCAAAAAATAAAGTATGGCTTAGTGGCGCAGACCACGAAAGAGTACCAGAAATTCAAAGAGCTGGAAAAAAAAATCCGCCGGAGAATCAGCGATATAAAAATATTCAACACTATTTGCGAAACCAGCCGCGAGAAACAAAGCGAAGCAAGGCGGTTAGCGAAAAAATATGACGTTGTCTTGGTAATCGGCTCGCGGTTAAGCGCCAATACGACCCGGCTTTATGAAATTTGTTCAAAAATAAATTCCAATACTTATTTTATCAATACCGCCGAAGAGTTAAAAAAAGAATGGTTTAAAAATAAGGCGAGCGTTGGCGTAACTGCCGGAGCTTCAACGCCTGATTGGGTGATTGATAAGGCGGTTGAAAGAGCGCTAGAATATTAATTTTTTTTAAATTATGAAGCGAAAAAAAACCAAGAAAATTAAAATAGGAAATTTGCATATCGGCGGCGACGCGCCGATAGTTGTCCAGTCAATGGCCAATACCGATACGCGGGATGTTAAGAAAACCGTGGCGCAGATTAAGGAACTTGAGCGCGCGGGATGCGAGATGGTTAGGGTGGCTGTGCCCGACATGGCGGCGGCCAAAGCGCTTGGCGCGATTAAAAAGAAAATAAACATGCCGTTAGTCGCTGACATTCATTATTCCGCTGATTTGGCGCTGGAATCAATCAGGCAGGGCGTGGATAAACTGCGAATCAATCCGGGCAATATCGGCGATGAAAAAAAGATTAAAGAAGTGGTAATGGCGGCTAAAAAGAATAAAATCCCGATTAGAATCGGAGTAAACGCCGGGTCGCTGGAAAAAGATTTGCTAAAAAAATACAAAGGCAAAGCGACCGCCAAAGCAATGGCAGAGTCGGCAATGAGGCATATTAAAATATTGGAAAAGCATAATTTCAAAGATATTTTAATTTCCTTAAAGGCCTCGGATATTGAAAGGACGGTTGAGGCCTACCGCCTGCTTTCGCGGGCGGTGGATTATCCGCTGCATATCGGCGTGACCGAAGCCGGCACGATTTTTCGAGGTACCGTGATGTCTTCCATCGGCTTGGGCATTTTGCTTTACGAGGGCATCGGCGACACCCTTCGCGTTTCTTTGACAGCCGACCCGGTTGAAGAAATCAAGGTTGCCTGGGAAATTTTAAAATCTTTGAATTTGCGCCGAAGAGGAATTACCGTTACCAGCTGCCCGACCTGCGGCAGGACGGAAATTGATTTAATCGGCCTAACCAATAAAGTTGAAGACGAGATGCGGAAAATCAGCAAGAATCTTCATGTGGCCGTGATGGGCTGCGTGGTTAACGGTCCGGGCGAGGCGCGCGAAGCCGATTTAGCCATTATCGGCGGCAGGAAAGTCGGGCTGATAACCAAAAAAGGAAAAATAATAAAGAGAGTAGCTGAAAAAGATTTGTTAAAAGAATTTATTAAAGAGGTTGAAAGATTTTAAATTCTATGGATTATTTAAAAATAGGCAAAGCAACCGACCTGGAAGGCAAAGACAGGAAATTATATCGAGCGCTTGAAATACTGCCCGGTTCTTTATCGTGGGCGACCTTGCTGATTTTGCTGATTATGTCTTATTTCAAGCCGGTTTGGGTGGCGTATTTTATTATCGCCTTTGATGTTTATTGGCTGCTGCTGGTTGTGTATTTAGGCCTGCATTTGTTAAGCGCCTATAGGAAATTGCGGCAAAACATTAAAATAAACTGGGAGGAAAAATGCAAAGCGCTTGCCCTTAATTCTAACCTTGCGGAAAAGATGGATGCCAGCCCAAGGCTGGTCCGCCTCGGGCGGAAAAATTGTTTATATAAGAAGGGAGTGAGCTGGGAAGATGTGATACATTTAATAATTTTGCCGACTTATAATGAAAACGCTGATGTAATCAGGCCGACTTTTCAAGCGCTGATTGAGGACGGCTTTCCTGCAAATAAAATGATAGTGGTTTTAGCCATTGAAGAAAGGGAGGGGCAAAAAGCGATAGATAAAGCTGAAATAATTAAAGCCGAATTTGCCGATAAATTTAGAAATTTTTTAATTACAATTCATCCCGATATTGCCAGCGAATTAAAAGGCAAGGGAGCGAATCAAGCTTGGGCTGCTCGCGAAGTTAAGGAAAAAATTATTGACGCCCAAGGCCTGGATTATGATAAAATATTAGTAAGCGTTTTTGACATTGACACAGTGGTGCGGCCGGGCTATTTTTTCTGTCTGACTTATAAATTTTTAACAGTTAAAGATCCTTATAGAGCCAGCTACCAGCCGGTGCCGGTTTACCATAACAATATTTGGCAGGCGCCTTTTTTCGCGCGAGTGGCGGCTTCGTCAAATACATTCTGGCAGATGATGCAGCAGATTAGGCAGGAGAAATTGGCGACTTATTCTTCCCATTCAATGACATGGCGCGCTCTGAATGATGTCGGCTTTTGGTCAACCAATATGATCAGCGAGGATTCCCGGATTTTTTGGCATTGTTTTTGTTATTACAAAGGCGATTATCGCGTTGAGCCGCTCCACTTTCCCGTTTCCATGGATGTTACTATGGATGAAACGGCTTGGCAGACGGCCAAAAATTTGTACAAGCAGCAGAGGCGCTGGGGCTGGGGAGTGGAGAATCTGCCTTATTTGCTGTTCAACGGCGTTAAAAAATGGCGGGAAATGCCCAAGGGAAAATTAATCAGCCGCGTTTTAGTCCAGTTTTACGGTTTTCATTCTTGGGCGACCAACGCCTTGATAATCGGCGTAATCGGCTGGATGCCGATGATTTTAGGCGGCGACAGATTCAATGCTACGGTTTTATCCGCTAATTTGCCTTATGTGACAAGAGTGCTTATGACTTTTGCCATGATTGGCATGGTCATATCAGCCGTTGTTTCAACTTTGCTTTTGCCCAAAAGGCCGGCCCGATACGGATTTTTTAAAAGCGTTAAAATGGTTTTGCAGTGGCTGTTTTTACCCATTACCATTGTAATTTTCGGCGCTGTTCCAGGGCTTGACGCGCAGACGCGGCTGCTGCTGGGAAAATATATGGGCTTTTTCGTAACGCCGAAGAAAAGATAATTATTTATTTAGATCGTTGAATAATTCCTTCTCTTTGTCATTCCCAGCTTGACTGGGAATCCAGGAGATAACGGCATGAACAAGAAAATAGATAAAAGTATTAAAAATATTAAACTTTTTATTAATTATTCACATTTTTGCGGCTCACTCCTGGATTCCCGCTTTCGCTCGCCTCGCTGAAGCTCCGGCGAAGCGGGCGGGAATGACAGAGGTGGGTTATTCAACGGTCTGTTATTATGAATTACGAAATTGAGCGTCATGTGGTTGACAAAATACTTAATCTGTGTTAAGATTTTTTATTAAATATTTTTTCAAAAAAGAAGTAAAACAAAAAAAACAAGGAGGGTTTTTTTATGGGAAGCAAGGCGATTGAAAGCAGGGCGTATGAATTGGCGGACCCTTTGTACAGAGGGGAGATAACCCCAGAACATCTCGGTGGGTGTTATGTCACTGAAGTGAGAAAAAGACAAAAAAAATTTCGTCCTCATGTAGCATGGGGGCAAGCCCTTGAGGAGCTCGGAATTTACGAAAATAAAGAGGAGGTGGAAACAGATCAGTAAACATTTTTAGGGCAAGCTGGTAGAATTTTTATCATCTTGCCCCCTAACCGGAGCTTAAAATTTTTTTAAGTTGCGGTTAGGAACGATCTTTTAAAAAAATTTATAAAACACAGGAGGGTTGTTGTGAAAATTGAAACGGCTATCAAAAGAAATAAGCAAGGAATCGCCTTTTTAGGCAGAAAGAATTATTCAATAAATAGAAAACATAAATTTAGCTATAAATTTAACTATAAAGGAGAAGGTTTTTGTTTAGTGTACGGATGCAAACAAAAAATAGAAAATGAAGAAAATAAAAAGAGGCTGATCTGCCATCATTGTTTCCATGGAGCTGATGAGGGCAGATATAGTCTTGCGAGAGAAGCAAGGTTATATTATGAATTTATAAAGAAAAAATAGCGCCCGCCATTATGCATTTTGCAGAAGGCGGGTTTTTTATTTTGGTTTTTTTTGGGTTTTTTAGTTGTTTCGTGTTATAATAAAAAAAGTATGTCACATTACCACGGCTTAAAAATCGCGTCCTGTTTCCGCGAGCTGAAAAGCTCCGCGGACGGTTTGACGCCGGAAGAGGCGGAAAAGCGGCTTAAAAAATACGGGCTTAATAAATTGGCCGGTGAAAAGCCTTTGGGCGGATTTATTATTTTAATCAGCCAGTTTAAAAGCCCCTTGATCTATGTTTTGTTGATTGCCGGCTTAATTTCCCTGATTTTAAAGGACTATACCGACGCAGGCGTAATTTTTGCCGCGGTCGCGCTTAACACCGTTATCGGTTTTTTTCAGGAAAATAAAGCCAATCAAGCGTTAAGCAAGCTGAAGAAAATGGTTGAGCATAAAGCGCTGGTTTTGCGCGGCAAAAGAGAAGCCGAAATTGATAGCAGCCGCATTGTTGCCGGCGATATTATAATATTGCAGGCGGGCAACCGCGTTCCGGCCGACGCCCGCTTGATTGAAGCGGCGAATCTGCAGGTTAACGAATCAGCCCTAACCGGAGAATCAATTCCTTCGGAGAAAAAAACAGAGCCGATTGCCCGAGGCATTGCTTTGGCTGATCGCGAAAATATGGTTTACGCCGGCACGGTGGCGGTAATGGGATCGGGCAGAGCGATGGTCTGCGCCATCGGCAAAAACACCGAAATCGGCAAGATCGCCGAATTGGTCAAGGCGACAGAAGAAGAAAAAACGCCGCTGCAGCTAAAGCTGATGAAATTTTCCCGCCTGTTAAGCATATGCTTGGCGCTGATTTCTTTGATTATTTTTATAATCGGCATTGCGCAGGGCAGGGGAGTCCATGAAATGTTTATCACCGCCGTGGCTTTAGCGGTAGCATCCATTCCAGAAGGTTTGGTGGTCGCGGTAACGGTAATATTGGTTCTGGGCATGCAACGGATTTTAAAACAAAAAGCCCTCACAAGAAAATTGGTGGCGGCTGAAACGCTCGGTTCAATCACGGTAATTTGCGCCGATAAAACAGGCACCTTAACGGAAGGCAATATGCATGTCGCCCATATCGTAATCGGCGAAAAAGAATTTGAATTAAATAGTTTGGGCTCAGGGCAGAATCCGAAAGAGGCAAAAGCGGTAAGCCTGGCTTTGCGGACCGCTATGATGTGCAACGACGCGATTATAGAAAATCCGAACGATGAATTGGCCGGCTGGCGGATAATCGGCGCTCCCACCGAGGCGGCTTTGCTTTCCGCCGCTATTCAATCCGGGTTAAACAGGGAGGAATTGTTAAAAATTGAACCGAAAATAGGCGAATTGCCTTTTGACAGCGAAAAAAAATATATGGCGACTTTGCGCAAGAGAAAAGATAATGAATATGTGCTTTACGAAAAAGGCGCGCCGGAAAAACTTTTGGATAAATCCATTGATTTTTACCATAAAGGAAAAATAAAAAAAATAACCGGAGATGAGAGAGAAAAATTAAACAAAATTTATGAAAAATTAACCGGCAAAGGCCTGCGGGTTATCGGGGTTGCCGCGCGCGAAATTAAAAATTTGCAATGGGAAATCGGCTATGATTTGGCGCGGGTTGACAATAACTTAACTTTTATCGGTTTTATTTGCTTAAAAGATCCGGTTAGGCCGGAAGCGAAAGAAACTATCGCGATTTGCCGCCAAGCCGGAATAAGGCCGATTATCATCACTGGCGACCATCGGCTTACGGCTCGAGCGGTTGCGAAAGAAGTTGGTTTGGATGTTGAGCATAAAAACATTATCACTGGCGAAGAATTAGATAAAACATCTGATGAAAAATTGAAAGATATAGTTAAGCAAATTGACATATATGCCCGGGTCAGCCCGCACCATAAACTGCGCATCGTTGACGCATTGCAGGAAGCAGGCGAAGTCGTCGCTATGACCGGCGACGGAATTAATGACGCCCCGGCTTTAAAGTCAGCCGATATCGGCATTTCACTTGGCACGGGAACCGATATTGCCAAAGAAACATCCGATATAGTTTTATTAGACAATAATTTTAAAACTATTGTCGCGGCAGTTCAACAGGGCAGAATAATTTTTTCAAACATACGCAAGGTTATAACATATTTAATTTCCGACAGTTTTTCCGAAATGGTTTTAATCATCGGTTCCATAATGCTGGGCACGCCTTTGGCGATTTTGCCGGTTCAAATTCTCTGGATTAATATTGTCAACGACGGCCTGCCGCATTTTTCTTTAGCTTTTGAAAAAGGCGAAAAGAATATAATGAATGACAAGCCGATAAAAAAAGAAGAGCCTATTATGAACAAGGAAATGAAAACGATTATTTTCGGCGCCGGCATCGCCAGGGACTTGCTTATTTTGGGCTTGTTCATCTGGCTTTACCAACAGGGCGCGGAAATCGCTTATCTTAGGACGATTTTTTTCGCCATATTAGGCGTTAAATCTTTAATGTCTGTTTTCAGTTTGCGGAGCTTGCGCCAGCCGATTTGGAGAATTAATCCGTTTTCCAATTTGTACGCGGTAGCGGCCGCGATAGCCAGTTTTATTTTATTGCTTCTTGGAATTTATTGGACGCCTTTGCAGAGCGTTTTATCAACCGTTGATTTAAGGGGATCGGAAATTTGGCTTCTAATTATTTCTATCGGATTAATAAGCATGATTATGATTGAAGCGGTGAAATATAAATTTATTTCGCGTAAATATGTTTAAAAAGGATAAACAGAATTTATTAACAAGAATATTGTTCAACCAAAAAACCTTAGCTTTGGTTGGTTTGGCTGTTATTATTTTGATAAGTTTTCCATTGGCCAAAAACATCAGCCAGCGTTACAAAATAAGCCAAGAAATTAAAGAATTGGAATCGGAAATCAACAATCTGGAAAATCAAAATACCAATTTAAAAGAGTTTATGAACTATTTGGAATCGGACCAATTCGTGGAAGAGAAAGCCCGCCTTAATTTGGGGCTTAAAAAAGAAGGGGAGGAAGTCGCCGTAATAAGCAACGAATCTGCGACAATCCAAAATAACGGAAATAAAAAAGAAGGCGCGGCAGGCGGCATATTCGGCATAGAAAAAGAAGAGCCGGCCGAGCCGGTCGGCAATCCGCGAAGGTGGTGGAGATATTTTTTTAGATAGATACGAATACAGTAGCTTGGTTGATTTAGTGGGGTTGGTATACTGAAAGTATAAATCCCGAAAGGGGTGTGGGGCCGCAAGACATATCTGGCGCGGGGCTTTGTGTGACATATCGCGCCATAGTTTCTTTATTAACTTAATTTTTCCGTCCGTGGGAAACGGGATAAATTTTTATGCATACAACATCTCGCGTGATTAGTATCGTGGCGGTAGTCATCGCCTTTTTAG
>JAUYAT010000015.1 GCA_030693295.1 bacterium | reverse complement strand
CTAAAAAGGCGATGACTACCGCCACGATACTAATCACGCGAGATGTTGTATGCATAAAAATTTATCCCGTTTCCCACGGACGGAAAAATTAAGTTAATAAAGAAACTATGGCGCGATATGTCACACAAAGCCCCGCGCCAGTTAGGCCTTGCGGCCCTATACGAGTTTCCCTGTATAACGTTAGCGACACCCCGAATGACGGGCTTTCTATCGCTAACGATTTGGGACCGTGCCCTAAAACTATCTATCCGTTATCCATTCCGTCCTCAACCAATCGGGGAATGATTGCTTGAAGATCGGGACCGGCTCAAATCTCCCCAAGCCGTCCCGCCCGAAGCACCTATTAAGCAAGGACTTCGGGGTAATGAATCTTAGGTGAAGGGTAAGACATTTTCGCTGACAGCCAAATTTGTTTCCTCACGAAGGAACTGTTCCAAATCGTCTTCTGATATTTCAAGTGACGACTTTCGATTGCGGCGGTCTGCTCGCTCAATCTGGAGCAGGTTATTATAAAGATCCACGAATTCTGTCCATAGCGTAGGATCACGACTCTGTTCATTCTCAATGTATTCCTTGGCAAAATGCCGGAATCGGAATAAGTATGAAAAAAAGAATGTCCAAACAACCTTTCTGTCTAGTGCTCCACGCTTGACGAAAAAACCGACACCTTCAAAAAAGTCGATGATTTCGTCGATCTCATTCATCGCCTCGACATAGTTTTTGTTTTGAAAAGCGCGGGCAACCTTTCTTCGATTGACATACATCCGCTGCGTGCTGAACTGATCTTCGAGCCTCAGAATTAGATCAATACCTGTCGAAAAACGGTGGCGCCTGCTTTCGGCCCAAAGAGCATATATTGCCACTATTGCTGTTGTGAGACCAGTCCAGGCTGTAATTACTTGATAATTCATTCTATTTTGTATTTTAACACATTATTAAAAAGTAATAAACATCCCTACTCTACCCAATTTATTTACAGCATATCTCGTCTACGGCAACAGGTGGGGCGAGTAGGGAAGAAGTCATCAACGCTTCACGGAAACGCTTTGCCCGGATGCGCGAGGAGGTGGAGAAGACGATTATGAGGGGGTTTGAGCTGGAATAGTTACACACTCTTCTATTATTTCGCCATGCAAATAAATCACAAAGATACTTACTGCCCACTTGACATAATCTCGTATTTCCATCCATTTTGCTTTGCCTCATTGATCAGCCATTCAATATCTATGAGCAATAGCCCTTTGCCATCCCTGTATTCATAGCGCGCTATTATCTCCAGCCCGTCAGTTTTTCTGATCTGATGGACAATTAAATCAAAAGAATTATATTTTTGGAGCTCGGAATTGGATGTCGCGATTGGTTGAGATCCTTCCACCATTATCATCTCACTCACGATATTACTCATCTTCCCTGTCGTATTGTCTATCCAGTAAATGGTGTAGGTTCCTAAAATTAACATCGACGCGCTGTCAGCGTTTTTAGAATATCTGCCGTTATCGTCTGCCTGATGGCGGGAGGAAGTATAGGCTACGCCGTCCGGCTTTGTAATGACCTCTGTAATTATTCCTCTCGGCATAAAACCGCCTCCCTCAAAGAAAAAGGTCGTTCCTATTGGTCCAGACACAGGCGTATTTAATAGGTAGGGATTTACTGCCGCAAAAGCTCGTTGTTGTTCGGCTTTTTTGCGTTCTTCTTCGGCTTGCCGTAATGTTTCTTCTTGCCGTTTTTGTAGTTCCTGCTGGGCCGCAATCCTCGCTTGCTCCGCCTTCTTTCTTGCTTCTTCGGCCATCCTTCGTTCCTCGTCGTTTTTCGCTTTTTTTAAAGCCTCCTCCGCTGTCGCCTGCGCATGGCGTTGTTCTTCAATTTTTCTTTGATCTTCCTGTTTTTGGATCTCGGTTTCAAGTCGCTTTTTTTCTTCTTCCGCCTGCTTCTTTTTCGCTTCCTCGACTTGACGAAGTTGTTCCTGTTTATTTATTGCCATAGAAGGCGGTTGTTGCGATGTGGTAGAATTGCTGAGTTGTTCTTGTGTTTTGTTCACCACAGTAGTGCCGTTTCCTGAGGAAAAATCTTTAAATAATTCTTCGCGTCGGAGAAAATCATCGACAATCTCATCAGGTTGCTTTCTCTCAGGAAATGAAGGGGCAATTACTTTCGAGACGAGTGGTAACTTCTCTATTACCTCAATAGTTCTCTCAATTGCTTTCCCAAAAAGATTACCAACTATTTTAGTGCCCACGGCACTTATGGATGTAATAATTACATCTTTTAAGTTGCGTTTGCTCACACTAAATTGATCATTACATACATTTTTTATTCCAGATTCCATTTCTATATTTATAGCTAGACCAAGTGCGGGACTCCCTACTATCCTCGCAATGCCGCCGAATGCTTTGCCCGCCACCACACTATTAACATCATGGCAAATAGTATAGAGAGTTTTTTGTGCTTCAACTAAATTACCATTCCACACCTCGTGTGCAGAACCATAGAGAAGATCAGCGGCCAGTAGGGAGTTAATAGTGAGTCGTAAATACTCAGTAGCATTTGGATAGTCGGCGTGCTGAAATGATGTTTCCGCCTGATGCAGTAATCCCTTTGAATTTTCATAAAATGTTAATGCTAATCTATATCTATCGGAATAAAGTCTCTTTGTGTCTTCATTCACAAACAACGCAAGACGGATTTTATCCCAAAAGCCGCGACGTACCTCAAGTTGATTGGGAAAAAGTAACGGCCATCTTTCTATAGTTTGTCGTTGAAAAGTGATGTTGGCATTTAATTGATCTTTTGTCGCATTCGATGTAAAAGCAAACACAATTAGCGAATCAAAAACAAACCAACAAAAAATTAGGGCAGTGGCTATAATAATTTTTTTGAGTTTTGGGCTCATAATTTTTGCTATATTTTACTGACGCACACCTCTATACAGAAAGCCCGCGCCAGTTAGGCCTTGCGACCCCGTCCTCAACCAATCGGGGAAAGATTGTTTGAGAGTCGGGACCGGCTCAATTTCCCCAAGCCGTTCCGCCCGCGACACTCTTTAGATATTGAATATTCTTATTGATTATGTTTCCCGCAGAGTTTAAGGGATTTGTAGATGATAAGGACAAGAGAGATTATAAAAAATAATCCTACAGTAAGCCACGCCGTATAGTACGCGGAAAAGCTGCGGAAAAGCTATTGTCAATATTTTTTAGTGTTTTCTGTGTTTAACAATAGTTATTGAACTCCCCGCAACATATACTATTCCCAAAAGCCACATTGTAATTTCGCTGTCATGACTGCCGACAGCCCATGATCCGCCTCCATCGCTAAATCCGCCAAAAAAAGCAAGCGCAACAGCAATTGGCGCAAAGTATTTCATGAATTTTTTCCACGAAGCAAAACCCGTATCGGTAGAAACTAAGCGAATGAAAAAAATGGAAGATATAAAAAGAAGCAACAAAAATAATGCCCCTAAAAAATTATCAAATCTATTATAGCAAATCTTTAAATCAAAATTACATAAATACTTACGATCCGACAGTATTCCATAAATAGCAACTAATCCACCCACTATTAAGGTTGTTATAAAATAAAAGGATACTTTTTTCTTTGAAATCATATATAAATTATGGCATTAAGATAAGTATTTTGTCAATAATATTTAATAATTTTTCAACCATTTCTTCTCCAATCTTTTTTCCTGACTGCGCTTGCAGTTGGTTTTTTAGCGCCTGCAGTTGTCCTCTGGCCGCTTCGTTATTTTCTTTAGTTAATGATTTAAGAGTATTTTGAATTTTTTTCACAAAACTATTTTGTATTCCACGCTCAATATCCAGTGATTGGATTATTTTTTCCAATACTTCAAGAGAAGTAATATAATGCGCGGCATTATCATTAATAGTAATATCTACGACATCATCTCCATCCACGTCTAATTCCATGCTGCTGACATTTTCGCCGTCAATAGAAAACCTTGCCTTTGTGCTCGCGGTAACAGGAATATTAAGAAATACTTGCTCATCTATTACTACATCTTTAAATGTTTTTCTAATATTCAACGTAAAAGATCCGAGATCTTCACCATATAGGAGCACATCATATTCATCATCCGAACCAAACCCGACATATTTATGTCCCGCAGATTCAATGTAATAACTATTTGGAATTCGCGCTTCATAAAAGCGAAGATCCGAATCAGAAGAATTATCAATCAAGCCGGTATGATTGCCATTATTGTCATAAACATCAATGGAAGCAGGCGACCTGAGTATAAGCTCATAGTCCGCATCTGTTTGGATGGGTTTTGTCGCAGCGCTATATGCGGGCAATATAAAATCTGTCTCATTTTGCAAAATAGATTTAATAAGTTCTTGCGCCGGATCAGTTTCCAATATATCGGCATGTGATCTGTTTCTTTGACCCTCCCACCAACTATTATAATCATCTAAATCCATAAAATACGTCTGGACATCCATTGCTTCAGCGCTTGGTACAACGACCGTGCCATCCCCTTCTTTTGTAAACTTTAATTCTCTATCCAATTTATCAATATCAATATTACAAGTAAGCATGGGGCATGAATATTCAATTCCCTTGATTGTTTTCTCGCCCCAGCCGACTATTTGAAAAACATCAATATGATCCGGAGCGATCCAAGAATCAATATCAACATTATGAAGATTCGTCGCAACATCTAATAAATCTTTTTTTAAGACATTAGGATATTCTTCATTGTTCGGATCCGGCTCTGTTCGTTTGCCGTTATCTCCCAATAAAAAATCATACATATCATTATAGCTGGTGATTTCAGTTCCTGCTCTATGTTTTAATTCATCAATAAATTTAATTCCGTCAAATAAAGAATCATGAAAAGTGATTACCGGGCTTGCGACACGAGAAAAGTATTCTTTGGAAGGAAGAAGATTATAGGCGCTTTGCATATTTTCTCCCAATTCGCGCGCGACCTCTTCATCTAGTAAAATTCCAAATTCACCAAATATGCCAATTTGTTGTTTATCCGCATGCAATAGCCCCTCAATCGCTTTGGGTGTGCCCAGTTGCGGAGATGCGACAAGAATTAATTGATCTATTTTTGGATACAAATAATGATAAGGGTGATTTTCGTCTTTTATTCTTTCTAACAATGTCTTTGCCACAAGCCCTCCCATGCTATGCGCTACTATTGAGACCTTTCCTGAATCAGAAGATTTAGTAAGTTTTTCAATTTCTTCCAATAAATATGGCTCATTTGTTGTGAAATCAGAATAATATATTTTATCATTTATTACTGTCCCGCTTTTCAAAAGTGTATCAAAATCAAGCCGCCAATCGTACGGTAGCGCTTTCCATTCGTTGATTATACCCGCATTGACAATTTCATCATCCATGTAATCCTCAAATTTTTTATAAACATTAAAGCCATAAGCTGTCAAGTCCTGAAAATACTATACCATTTAGGACATTCGATTAAGGAAACATTTTTAATAAATAGTTTTGTGAATTTCATCGGCGCTTGATATTTAACGCTCGTATGGATTCTCCGTTTATTATAATAATCAATCCTTTTTTTAATATATTTTTCCAGCTCTTTAAAACTTTTAATTTCATTGAATTCATCTTGGTTTTCTTCCTTGAAACGGCCGAAGAATGATTCTTGTCCGGGGTTGTCAGTCGGTGTTCCTGGCGTTGAATAAGACAAGCGCATATTCGATTTTAAAGCGTAATCAGCGTATTCATAACTCGTATATTGACTGCCTTGATCTTGGTGGCAAATCAGTTTGGCCGGAACTCCGCCGATGAATTTTCCAATAGACTGTTTGGCCGCTTTGAGCGAATTAATCACTAATTCCGCCTCCATTGTTTTTCCCAGCTTCCAGCCGTAAACCATTTGTCCGAACCCGTCTTTGTGAACCGCCAAATAGGCCTTGTCTTTTCCGTTGTTAAACCAAATCTCCGTAATATCCGAGGTAATCGCCTGAAATGGTTCGGCGATGTTTGTCCGGATAAGCAGGTTGGCTCGATCAGACAGGGAAATGAGGATTTTTTTGATAACGCTTTGTTTCGTCTTTTTATTCTTTCGCCGGAGTTCCAACCGCCAAAGTTTGAGCAGTCTGCCCAAAGCGTCCCGCCCGATATGGGTTTTGTATTCATCTTGAAGAGCCGCTTTTATTCGCTTAACTCCGTAGCAACAATTATCTTTGATTATTTTTTCTATCAGTTGCTTTAAATGAACATATTTAGCCGCGAAGTTGTCATCTGGGTGTCTATGGTTGTAAAATGTGTTTTTGGATATTCCGCATAATTTGCATATTCTGTTTATGGAGAATAGCCCTGCTCTAACCTGCTCTCGGGTGAAACTGATTATGTCGCGTTTTGGGATTCGTAGAAATCTGAAAAATTTTTTAACAAATTCAATTCCACTTCCTTTTTGCCGAGCATTTGTTCTAATTTGGCTATTTTCCCTTTTAATTGATTTTTTTCTTGATCAGGAGAGGTCGCGAATGTTTGCGCGCCGCGTTCTATTAATTGAGAACGCCAAATAGACAAAATATTAACGGATACGCCGTATTTTCTGGATATCTCGGATAAATTACCGGTTTTAACGGTTTCCAGCGACCGATCAAATTTAAATTGCGGGGAATACTTTTTGCGGTTTTGTTTGCTTGAATTAGTCATATGGATTTTAGAGCTTAATTTTTTACAATTTCATTTTAGCAAATGCTGGCGAGATTGTAAAAAATTGGGCTGTTAGGTTTCCTTAGCCTACTGGTTCAGTATATACAGGACTAATCATTTTTCCGCATTTTGGATATTTCCTCTTGAAATCGTAAGGCTGCAAGAATGAAAAATTTGATCCGGACATTCAAATATACAGCCCTCATTTACCATTAATTTTAGATTTAAATCAGGGTATTTTTCTCTTATTGATTTTATGTATTGCAAATTGTAAGTTTTTCGCCTTCCTATATTATAAGAAGTTATTTGTTTATCTTTATCATTCTCAATTAACATTTCTAATTGGTTTATTGTATTTATGTCATGGATAACCGATATGTTAAGCTTATAATTCGTGTTTTTTATAAAAGCGTCCAGCACAAATGTGTTGGAAAATGTTACAATATCGGGCTTGAAAAAATCTGTTATTAAAAGCAGCTTATTTATGAACGAATCATCGGGGCATGCAATTCCGTCAAAATTATATATTAAATTGAATTTTATTTTTTCTTCTTTTAATTTCATTCTTAATTCAAGTAATTTCTTTGCAGATACATTTAGCGCCCATCTGGCATTTGATATCCCTGAAGAAAAAGGCGGCACGGCATAAACTGATGATATATAATTTCTAAAAGGGATAATAATTTCATTAAAAAAATTACGTTTCCCATTATAGCCGATGCTAAATTTTTTATAAAACTTTTTTTTGTAAGGTTTGTTGTGATTCATTTTGTTCCAAATTGGCATTTCAATGTGATTCATAAAATTATTTCAACTTATAAATTTGTCCATTAAATACTTTAATTTTATCATCGTCCGTTAACGCATTGGTACAGCCCTCGACTCCTATTAAGCAAGGCTTGCCTAATTCACGCGAGATAATTGCGGCATGGGAAGTCATACCTCCTTCTTCGGTTATAATGCCCCGGCAGACAGCCATTCCAGTAATCAAATAGGGATGCGTATATTTAGATACTAAAATATTTTTGGCGGTAATTTTTTTAAGGTCGGGAAAATTTTTTATTACCTTGACAATGCCGCTAAAATTTCCCTTGGAAGCAACTACTCCTTTTAGAGGAAAGGCATAACTTTTCCGACCGACACCACATTGTTTATTGCCTAAAGAGGAGCTTAAATCAGGACAAATTTTATTTTCTCTAATTCCCTTGATTTCATCCATGGAAAACCGACATATTTCCATACCGTTTTCAAGAGAATGCCTAATTTTTTCTTTATCTAAAATTAATGAAATCGACTCTCCGTAAAACGAAGTTATAATGTAAAAATGATAATCCACCATATCCCGCAGCCAAATCAGTTTTTTTAACAAAATAATATGAGCCTTTTTTTTGCCTTCCAGTCTTTTAACGCTATTTAAAATTTTTTTCTGATGCGCTTTTATGTTATTTATTAAATTTTTTAAATCACGCTGCTTCAAATGCTCAAAGTTTTTCTTTTCGTAATATTTTGATTTTTTTTTCTTATCCTTGCAGCATAATAAAAAATTGCTGGCAGTAAATGATATTGACGGAACAAAATACTCAAAATTTTTGCTTTCTGTAATATTATATTTTTCCATCAAAAATTTTTTAAAAGCTTTTAGGGTTAAATTATGAATAAAATCTATTATACTCATTTTAAAATTCAACTCTTTAGCTGATAGAATTAACAAAGAATCTTGTTTGAAAAAATTTTTTGTTTTAGCATACTGTGATAATATAAATTCCGAATAATACTTATAAAAATCATTTAAAAATTTAATGCTTTGAGATTTTTTCTTCACTTCTTCAATAAATGAAAAATAAGACTCTCCCTTAATAAAAACACCGTCTTTTTTAATATTAATCTTTAAAGAAGCATTAATATTTAATTCTTCCAAAATCGTCTTGAATTCTTTTACTGAAAAATCACTGGGATGATATTTCCATCGTCGATAGCGCTCAAAAGCAAAAAATATATCTTTTGCTTCTATCGTTTTAGTAAGGGGTCTGGATTGTAATAAATAAACATTATTCTTGGCAACGACGAATTCTATATCTAGTGGAATATTTTCTTTTTTAGTTAAAATGAAAACTTTTTGAATTAATTCGTATATCCACTGACTATGTGCCTTGCTCTCTGCCGAGCCTAAATACAAATAACCGTTTCTCCATAAAGCAACAAAGGGGCTCATAGTTCCCGCCTCTACCCCTTGATAAGTATCAGCGCAATATTCAATAAAAATTTCTTGATGCTTATTTTGTTGACAAAAAATCACCCCACTGAAATTAGGCTCAATAAAGTCTTGGACAATTACCGCCATGCCTTGCTTGAAATTGTGTTTTTGCTGATAGCTAAAAACTCGTTCATTAAACTGGCTTGCCCAAACTTTCTTTATATAAAGAAAAATATCGCCTTTCTTCCGGCAAACATAAGAATCAAACAGGCCAGCATAACTTAAGTCTTTGGAATCCTCAGAAACAAAAGATGACCTGACTATTAATCTATTAATCTTCAACTGCCTTAAAGCACGATTAATCGCGACTACAAAACTTTTATTAAATTTAAAATCCAAAATTCTTTTTTTAATAAATTTAATATTAACCTGTGCGGAAATGTTATTTTTAAAATATTCCAGCAATAAAGAATCTTTCTTTAGATATTCATTAAAAAAAGAATTGCCTATAGCAAAAAAATTAGGAGTTAAGCCCAAGCCATCTAATTTTATTAAATTAAAACCTTTGCCTCCTAAATTTTTTACTGTTTTTTCTTGTTTGCCTATAATCTTGTGCATTTATTATTTGCCCCAGCCGTGCGCCTTGCCAAAAGCCAAGGCCACCAAAGCGCAAACCGGCCCATCTTTGCATGTTATTTCTTCAGTCGCGATATTTATTTTTTCTTTAAATTTTTCTTTTCTATATTTCATTATTTCGTTTAATGAATTTTTTATATCTTTCTCAACTTTTTTTCTGCTATTGCCTTGAACCTCAACGACCATTCCATTTCCTGAATCACCTTTTTCTTTTATCCAGCCTAAGCCGGAACAAATTGTTTCCCCTTTATTAAAAGTTCTGGATTTGGACAAAATAACATAAACTTTTTTGCCGTAATCATTATAAGAATAATTCGGTTTTTTATTAATAATTTTGGAATTGTGGGGCAGGACCGACGACAAGCAGATTAAATTTAAATTAATCAAGCCTGCTTTGTCTAGGGCTTTGCAGTATGCGCCTATTTTAGTTGCTCCCTCGCCGCTTCCTTTAGTTAAAAAAATTTCAAACTTTGCCATAATTTTTAATTATGTGATTTATTTTTCTTAAAAGATTTCCAAATTCCTTTTGTTTTTGGGATAGATTAATCCTTATATATCCGCTTTTGCCAAACACTTCGCCAGGCATTATTGAAATACTATATTTCTTAGCTAATATTTCAGCTAATTTAAAAGTATTTATGCCGCTTATTCTGGGAAAGCAGACACAACCGCCTTCCAATTCATAGTTTAAAATAATCTTTCCTTCTTTTACTAATTTACTATTTTTCAATATAGACCAATTGTTTTTGATATTTTCTATATAATTTTTAGTAATTTTGCTTATATTACTTACTGCCAATCCTGTTATTACTTCACTAATTAACGGAACGCAATGCGTTATATGATCTTTATAATCCCTTATTTTGTTTAATGTGTTATTATCGGCAATCATCCAGCCCGCTCTAATGCCTACAATCCCGGCGCACTTAATAACAGACCCGGTTGCAAAAACCCTATTATAAAATTTATTAGCTATGCCGTAGCCGGAAGTAAATATTTTTTTTGTAGAATTAATTGGCAAAAATCTATAATGCTCGTCAAAAAGAATATCAACCTTATTTTCTTTTGCTGTTTTGGCAATTTCAATTATCTCTTTTTCATTGAAAGTGAATCCTAATGGATTATGAGGAATGTTAATAATTAATAAGTTCGGTTTTATTTTATTTATTTTTAAAATCAATTTTTCCAATAATTCTGCTTTATTCTCATACCGCAATGCATCTAAAAAATAAACTTTTGCTTTTAAGGCCTGAGGAATAAGGTACAGCAAGGGAAACGCCGGATATAAAAGAAGGACTTTCGATTTGCTGTTTAAAAAAAGATTAAAAAAAATATATAATGCCTCTGAAGTCCCGTTGGTTATTATTAAATTATTCGGCTTTACGTCTTTATATGTGCACGAAACTTCTTTTCTTAAGCCCGAAGAACCCCAGGTGGAATTATTACCTAAAAAAATATTATTAAGAACTGATTTATTTATTTTAATTTTTTGAAAAAATTCATCCAAAGTAAAATCAGGAACACCGCTTTCAGAAAAATTATGCTTGCAAGAGGTGTTTTTAATAAACCAATCTTCCATTTTAACTTTTTTAAAAATCATATTTCCTGAGTACAGTTAAATTTTTGAATTAATTTCAAAATTTTTTCGTCTTTATCACGAGAAAGAATATGGCGGCCACGGGATATGTTCTCATCATCCAATCCGATAAAAATAGGGTGTTTTTTAAAATCAACTTTATTTTTTATTTCGGATAAAATATCTATAATACTGCCTAAAGTTATTAAATTATACTTTCCTTGATTATATAAATCCTCAAGCTGAGTTCCAGGAGCAATAAAAATCGGGAAGAGCGCGATTCTTCCTTTGTATCCATGTTTTTTGTAAAAATTTATAACTTTAAAAATTGAACTTATTGTTTCTTTTAAAGAATCTTTTAGGGGAAGCCCGGGGATCCCTGCTAAAATATAAGTGCATGCTGCGACATCTATCTCTGCCAATTTTTTAATGCACTGCATATAGTCTTTCGTGCTTAAATCTTTTTTTAAAATCGCATTGCGAACATAACTTGAATAAGACTCTAATCCAATCCCATATTCTAATTCTGTATTTTTATTTAATACTTCTTTTATTCGCTTCAATTTGTCTAAATTGCAGTATTCCGCCCTCCCTTCAATTAAAACGCTTCTAACATCTTTTAGCTTTTTAATTTCTTCCATTAATTTTAATACTTGCTTATAGTCGATCTGTTTTTCGTCTAAAAGAGAACCTGAGCTTAAAATATCAACACGCTCAATTTTATTTTGCTCTATAATCTTTTTGAGAAATCTAAATTGGGATGCTATATTATAGCCCCTAATATTTTTGCAGTGACAATCAAAGCCGCAAATAAAACATCGCTCTCCTTGAATGATTTTTTGGCAAGGAGGAGTTCTGAAAACTATCATCATCCTATTCTGAGTTTTATTATTAACAAATATTTTATTAATTGACCAATAAGCCGGTTTTTCCATGAGTTTATGGGATAGTTACAAATTTTTATTTCCAATTTAACAGTTTAAGTAATTTTATTTCATCATTAACGCTTTTTACAGAATGAAGTTTTATATACTCCCTTTGGATGCCATTGCATTTATTTCTATAATAACAATTCTGGCATTCGTCTACATAATAAAACATTTTGTTATACGCGTCAATTAATTCTTCTTTATTAATTAACCAATTTTCAGTCGGACCTAAATAATAAGGTTCATAAACAAGAGAGTCATATTGAACCGGTATTTTGTTTTCAAAAACCAGGTAAAAACTTGGGATGAAATATTTCTCTTCTTTTAAATCGTTTTGATTAAAAACGCAGACCGGAAAAGCTTCAAATTCTATTTTGCCCGAATGCAGTTTAGTGATTTGTTTAATTTGTTTACTGGTTTCAAGCAGGGTGTATTTTAATTTATTGTACGCGTTTATTTGTTTTGAGCTAAGCGGCAATAAATCTGCAATTCGCAAATTAATTTTTTTGCTTTGACTTTTAGTTAACTGATTTAGATAATACAAAATTTTGGGGATATTCGCGTTTCTTTTTAAAATAATATCCACATGAGAAACAAGCCCTTTATTAATTGCTTTTTTAAATCCCGAGGACCATGTCTTAAAGACTGATTTGTCATGCCCTGACCAATCGCTAAAAGTAGCTGCGTTATAAAAATTAATTGAAGCGCCTATATAAATTTTATCCATATATTTTTGGCAACAAGCCAATTTTTTCATAATTCTGCCGTCAGCAAACGCTAAGCCGTTAGTCATAATTGCTATATAATTAACCTTAGCAGTTTTAAAGGACCATTTTATTATTTCATCAATTTCAGGATGTATAAGAATTTCTTGGCCGGTAAAAATAATATTACCCAAGTTTAGTTCTTTGGCTTTCTTGATCTTTTGTTTAATTTCAGCGCTTGGGACAAATGATTTTTTCTTTTTTAAGGGCAGATCACAAAGCTTGCAGCGAAAATTGCAAACATCAGAAACATGGATATAAGCCGCTTTCAAAGGATGAATATTATAAAAATTGTAATTTTTAAAAAAAGCTGTTTTCATTTTTGGCTGACAGCCTTTCAATAGATACTCTTAAATCAAGGCTGTTCTTTAAAAAATTTTTTCTTTGGGAAAGTAGGATTTTATTTATGCTCTTACGAGAAAAATTCATCATTTCCTCGGCGCTTTCAGGATTATTTTCCAGCTCCACTATTT